>CAIRRW010000139.1 GCA_903881065.1 uncultured Bacteroidota bacterium | reverse complement strand
TGCAGTACAACACAAAATAAATCTTCCTCACCAAAAGAAATATTCTGCATTCCATCTCACTATTAAAGACTGTACGGTAGTTCCACTTTTGGAAAATAATTTAATAGTTAATCAATAATAGAGATGAAAACAAAAAACGTAATAAACAGAATCCCAACAGATATAGAGGAGTTTCAAGACTTCATCAATTTAACGGATGATCTTCAAAAAGAAATAGATAAAATAGGATATACTATTCATCCACGCGACAAAAATGGGGTACGTGATTATTCTGATAAAGAGAACGATGTTATTGTTATTAATGAGCCAATGTATAAGCGCTTTGACTGGAAGGAAGAGGAAAGTCAGCAATGGTCGCGATTCAGAAATGAATATAATATAATCTATAAACAATATTATGCCGATACTGATAATAAGCAGTTAATACAGGAAGCAGAACAACTTATAAAAAGAACCATCGATTACGACCATCAGCAACAACTTATTCAACGTATTTCGGAATCGTGGCATGCCACGTATATGCATCAGGAATTATTTAATATTAAACAGGATGAACTTGAATACGAAACACCGCTGCGCACTATTTCTTTGAAATACGAGAAAGGACAGCCTCTTACAAAACTCGAAAATACCTTTATAAAAAAATACATAGAGTTGCATGAGCACAGCTTTAAAACGTTGGAACGGATAAAGAAGTTTCGTAATGATATGGTGGAGCTTCAATCCAAGTTGCCGCCTCTTTGGCAACAACTGCCTGTTTTGAAAGATCAGGCTGACAAAGCAGCAAACATTATCTGTATGCCGCCACCTCATTTCAAAGGTATGTGGAGTGAAGTGGTCTCGTTCACCATACCTACACCTGAACAAAACCAGCAAAATGTAGATGAGTTTAATAATCACTTTGCATTGTTTTATAAAGAACTTATGGATATGCATGGCAAAAGCGATGTATTGTTTAAAGAATATGAATGGGTGCTGGAGATTTGCAATGGCGAGAATGATAAATTTTCAGAAAAGTTGTGGAAAGAAGTTGAAGATTTAAAAAGCAAAGTATTTCAGACTGGCACTACCGGATCTATTGATATAGGTTCCATTGATGAAGATTTCGATGGTTTTCTTGATATTGGCTGGACTCAGGTAACAGAAGCAAGTGCAGAGGGTGATAAAGATTGGGACAAATTTGCAAATGAACAACAACCACTTTATGATGTATATTCGGCTACTGTCAATTTTATAAACGAACGAAATAATGCTTCAAACGAGGAGGACGATACAGAAGCAATTGATGTATCTGCTCCGCAGAACGATGATGATGCGGATGATTTGCGTACTGAAACAATAAAGAAATACCAAGCGGATTTAGATAATACTACCAATACTTATTTTGATACACAGGACTGGCATATTATACTTGATGCATTTGCTGCAAAACATGACAATAAAAACATTGATATTGCAATGGAGCGTGCTTTAACTCAGCATCCTGATAATGCAGTTATGCTCACCCGTTATTCTCATTTAGAAGCAGATAAACATAATTATCAAAAAGCACTTGAACTTATAAAACAGGCCGAAGAACAAGGGCCGGAACATCACCCGAATTTACCATATGGGAAAGCAAATATATATTGCCAGTTGCATACTCCTGATTTAGCAATACCGATTTATAAAAAATTGGCAGCCGATGCAAGAATGGAAATGACCTGGTGGCGCACCCATTCGCTTGACCGTCTTATAGATATTTATGATGCGAAAAAGGAGTATGAACAATGTATTAAATTAAGTAAGGAAGCACTGAAAGAAAGAAAAGAAGATGAAACGCTGACGAGCAATCTTGCTTTATATTTTTCAAACAATAAACAAGATGACGAAGCAGAAAAACTGCTCATTGAGTTTATTAAAAACCATCCCGAATCTGCTGAATGTAACGAAAGATTAGGAACTATTTATGTTGATTTAAAACAGTTTGAAAAAGCAATTGAATGTTTCGACATTGCCTACCAACTGGACAAACAGGAAAATTATGGCGCTCTTAATCTGAAAGGGAAAGCCTTGATGGAATTAAAAAAATATGCTGAAGCGATAGTGTGTTTTGAAGTTTGTATCTTACATTTTAAATTAACACCTGATTATCATATAAGTGCCGCCCAGTGTTACACTGAAATGAAACTGGAGCAGCAGGCTACTTATCATTATCGCAAAGCACTGTCGCTTGACCCTGATTCTAAACTTGCAATGGATGCTTTGAAAGTGTTCAGAAATGAATTGAATTAAAAGGCAATTAAAGTTTTATTTATATAGTTTTGATTTAATCTTTCTTTTAAAAATCAATAGTAGATTTGTAACTATATACAACCTATTATTTAAGTATATACTATTATTTTGGAGTTGTAAATAGCCTGAAATCAATTTGTTTTTATTCTATCACTGATAATTTAATCCCTAAATAATCATTATTTATAATTATTCTAAAATATAGTCGTAAGCACGTTAGAAAAAATTACTTTTGTATTTAACATCATTTGAACCCCAATTTGTTAAATAAAATGAAAAAAATATTGTTTCTCCTTCTTACTTTCCTGTGTCTGGAGAAGCAAATAATTGCACAATCTTTACCTCAATTGCAACGCAACAAAACCATTGACTCACTAGAATTGTATTTGTTAAAAGTTACAGTAGACACTTTTAAAGTGAAATCACTATTAAAAATTACTGATGCTTATACGGAAGAATACAATTTTGTGAAAGCAAAAGAAAAAGTTAATGAAGCATTAAATCTTTCAAAAAAAATAAAGTTTAGTACTGGACAGGCAAATTGCTATTTTGAAAATGGAATAATTTACGCTGAAGAAGGAAGTTACCTTAATGCATTAAAGAATTATTTGGCTGCGATAAAAATATTTGAATTGGCAAAGGATATGCATAATGTTGCTAATTGTAATAACAATATTGGGGTAATATATTTTAAACTTCAAAATTATAAAGAAGCTTTAAAAAATCATAAGGCTGCATTAGAAATTAGGAAGCTGCTGAATGATAGACTGGATATGGCTAAATCCTATAAC
>CAIRRW010000138.1 GCA_903881065.1 uncultured Bacteroidota bacterium | reverse complement strand
GGTATTTGAGGAAGTCGACCTTGCTCACCATAAGCTAAAAAATAAGGAATTATCATACATAATTTATCGCCTACATTCATTAATGAAATACCTTCTTCCCAACCAGGAATAACTTGCCCTTTACCTAATGGAAATTCAATTGGTTCGCCCCTTTCAATAGAAGAATCGAACATTTTACCATCTGCAAGATAACCTGAGTAATGTACTTTCACAGTCTTTCCTGCTTCCGCTTTAATAGGATTAGTGCTTTTAGATATCACATAATATTTTATTCCAGAAGCAGTTGTTTTTTCTTCCAAGCCTTTAATATCGAAAGGGACAGGAGCAACCACAGGAGTTACATCAACAATTTCTACATCGAAAATCAAATCTGCTTTTGCAGGAATTGGGCCATAACCTTGTTCGCCATATGCTAAACTATAAGGAATAATAAATTTAGCCTTCTCCCCTTTATGAAGTAATGAGAGTCCTTCATCCCATCCTTTTATAACTTGTCCTGCTCCTACTTTTAAAGTAAAAGGCTTGCCTCGCTCCACAGAAGAATCGAACATTTTCCCATCTCTGAAAAATCCACTGTAATGAACAGTTGCCCTTGATCCTGCGCAGGATACTCCATCCTTCCGTTGAATCATAATGTATTGCAAACCTGAAGCTGTTTTAATAGTATCTTTTCCTTTAACATCCCATTGTCTGATTCCTTCAGTAACATCCAATAATTCAATATCAAAAATCAATGTTGAGTTTGCAGGGATTTTTCCTTGAGCTTGCGCACCATACGCAATTTCAGCGGGTAATTTAATAGTTGCTTTATCACCAACCTGTAATAGCTGAAAAGCTTCATCCCAACCTTTTATTACCTGACCTACACCAAGTTTGAACTCAAATGGCTGTCCACGTTGTACCGAACTATCGAATACTGTATCATTTAATAATTTACCTGTATAATGAACTTTAACCTTATCGCCTATTTGTGGTTTTTTACCATTTCCTTTTTCAGTAATGGTGTACTCCAAACCAGATGCTGTTTTTAAAGTTTTAGGATGTTTTACTTTTTCACTTTTAACTTGTTGTTGTGCAATGGATGTCATTGTTGTAATTGCTAAAATAAATGTAACTGCTTTTTTCATTGTTAATCTTTATTGTATTAAATACCCCTGTCAGCTTTATTACTGACAGGGGTATAATTAATTTTATTTTCTTTATTTATTTCCCTTTTGGAGCAGCTGTAGGTGCTGCATCAGCAGGACTAAAACTAACTAATTCTACATCAAAAACCAATGTTGAATAAGGAGAGATTGGTCCTTGACCTTGTTCGCCATAAGCGATAGCAGAAGGAACAATTAATTGAGCTTTAGCACCAGTATTCATCATCATAATACCTTCGTCCCAACCTGGAATTACTTGTCCCATTCCAATTGGAATTTCAATTGGCTCATAAGGACGTTGTTCATTAAACAATCCTGCTTTTTTAGCTGCTTCTTTATCGCTTGTGTCAAACACAGTTCCGTCAAGCAAACGACCAGTATAATTCACTTTTACTTTACAGCCTTTTGTAGGTTTAGCACCTTTTCCTTTTGATTTCTCAATGTAGATTAATCCTGTAGAAGTAGGTTTAGTTGTAACTTTATTATCAGCTAAATACTTCTCTAATTCTTTAGGTTCTGCATCTTTACGTAGGTCAAGCATAGCTTTACGCTCTTCCATTTTCTTTTTCTTGTCAGCTTCAACTTCCGCTTTTGGAGTTATTTTTTGTAGCGTAGCTTCAAAAGTTAACATGGTTCCCTTTACCACGTATTTAGGAAGTTCTTTAGCTCTGAACGTTTTTAAATAAACTGAATCAGCAGAGATAATAAAACTTGCACTATCACCTACAGACATCATCGTTAAAGCGTCTTCAAAACTTCCTTTAAAAGTAGATTTACTTAATGGAAATTCAATATATGTTTTACCTGAAGGGTTTTTCTTTGAATCGAACAAAACAGAATCCTTACTGTTTTTATACGACATTACAACTCTTACATAATCACCTTCTGCAGGTTTCACACCTTTCTCGTCATGTTTATAAAATTTTGAATACACACCATTTTCCGACATTGCATATCCCGGATAAGGAGATTTATTACATGACGTTATTGTTACTGCCGTTAACACCGCTCCAATAACCGAAACTGCAAGTGTCTGATTTAATTTAATTTTCATTTTTTTAATTATTATATTTAGTTAATTTTACAAGTTCTACTTCATAGATAACAGTGGTATATGGCGGGATTATTCCTGTTGACGAACCACTTTCTCCAAAAGCAAGGTGCGAAGGTATAATAAATTTTGTTTGGGCACCCTCATTCATTAAACTTATTGCATATTCTAACCCTTCAATTATTTGACCTTGTGCGCCCACAATATACTCCAGTGGCTGCCCCCGCTCATAAGTTGACTCAAACTTTTTACCATTCAAGAAATAACCTTTATAATGTATTTTTATGGTATTTCCTTTTTCTGCCAAATCTCCGGTACCTTGCTTCATTGGCAAATAATACATTCCATTGTTAAGTGGATAATATTCTGTTTTACAGGTATCAAGATAGGTTTTTAGTTTCCGTTGCTCCTCAATATCTCTGTCTTCAATTACCTCACGATAGTTTTCAACTTCCTCTGTATATTCCTTGGCAGTAAGTATCCTGCAAAGCTTTACTTCCATTTTCACAATACCTCCTTCAGTAAGAAAAATGGGCAAGTCGGTTTTGAAAAACTTATCAAATAAAGAATCTGCGTTTACTATAAACGAAACGCTATCACCTGCATTCATAATTGTCAATCCTTCCTCGAAACTTCCCTTGAAAGATGAATGCTGGAAAGGAAGAATAACTTTTCCTGTTTCGTTATTGGAATACGAATCGGAAAAAACAGAGTCCTTATCTGTTTTGTAGGTAATCATCAATTGAAGGAAATCTCCTGCTGCCGGTTTCTTTTTTCCGTCACCAATTGTCTGAAGTTTATAATACAAGCCTGATGGTGTTTGCGTATAACCTTTATATTTCGGGTTTCTCCAACAAGCAGAAAACACCGTCAGTAAAAGTAAAAAACATAGATATTTTAAATGCTTCCTTTTCATTTATCTCAATGATAATAAATCAAGTTCATATATTACCGAAGCATGTGGCGGTATTTTCGTTTGGTCACCAATTAAACCATGAGCAAGATGAGAAGGAAGAATTAAAATGGCTTTATCTCCTACATGCATATATTGTATTCCTTCGTGCAAACCACTCTCCACATCATCCTGTTCGATTAGGAATTCCTTAGCTCCAGTTGACTCGGACGAATAACAAAGTGTACCATCCAGTAAACTTATTTTAAAATTCACCTTTGCACGCTGTTCCGGCTTTGCGAGTTCTCCTGTACCTTTTTTCACAATCATATACCTCAACCCTGTGCCTGTTACTGTCATATCCCAACCACGATGTGCTACATATTGGTTTATCTCATCCTCTTCCTGCTTTAAATAAATTCTATTTGCATCCACCAGCTTATTTTGAAATTTTTTGCTTCCAAAATCAGGAGGTAAAGGATTCGTTTTATTCCCATTATTACAGGATAAGAGCAAATTAGAAGTGAATATAATGAGAAGTAGATATTTAAAAGGTTGAAACATATTAAACTGTTACCGGAATTAAAGCAACTATTTCTTTTTTTTATGTGTTAGCTGTTTTTTATATTCAGGCAAAAGAGCAATGAACTTTATCAACGATTCATCCAGAGTGTCCTCACTACTACCGCCGGCAGCGTGTTTATGACCGCCACCATTAAAATTTTTACGGGCAAATACATTTACATCAAATGTTCCTTTTGATCGGAAAGAAGTTTTCACAGCATCGTCTCGCTCTACAAAGAAAGCTGCAAAACAGATTCCTTCTATAGAAAGAGCATAGTTAACAACACTCTCGGTATCTCCTTTTTTATAATTAAATCGTTTCAATTCATCACTTCTCAAACTGAAGAATGCAGTATTATATTCTTTTAGTACAGTTAATTTTTCCGAAAGGCAATACCCAAGTAATCGAAGGCGACTTTCCGAATTATCATCATAAATATGATTGTGAATTTCCGAATTATTTGCTCCTGCCGTTATAAGTTCAGCTACAATTTTATGAGTTTTTGCAGTAGTTGAAGGAAATCGGAACGAGCCGGTATCTGTCATGATACCCGTATATAAACAATCGGCGATATTTTTATTAATCAGTTTACTGTCTCCCATCAGATTAATAAAATCATATACAAGTTCGCAAGTAGAGCAGGCTTCTATAGTATGTAACATATAAGTTGCAAAGTCTTCCGGTTGTTGATGATGATCGATAATAAACTTAGGTGCTTTTGATTTTGCCACTTCAATACCCAAATCATAAATACGCTTGAGGGAATTAAAGTCAAGACAGAAAATCAGTTCTGACTTGGCAACTGCTGCTTTAGCCACTTTTGCCTTCTTCGAAAAGTCTATTACTTTATTATTTCCTGGCAGCCAGAAAAGGAATGAAGGGTAATCGTTGGGGGTGATAACGGTAACTTTATGTTTTTTCTGAATAAGGTAATTGTACAAACCGAGTGATGATCCCATTGCATCTCCATCGGGCGACCAGTGTGTTACTATTACTATGTTTTTAGGTGTTGATAAAAATGCTTTTACTTTCTTAATTTCCGTAGCGTTCAAAATCTTCTTTTTTTAATGGGATGCAAATTTATCATTATTTTTGGGATTATGAACTTCTATCGGAAGATAAGAGCTTGCAATTCCACTCCTTTAAAACAATGTTATATATACATTTATTTAATCATATACGAAAAGCAGATTTCCTAGAAACTTTTTGCCGGGAAGTAGCCATTGTATTAAAAAACAACTAGTCGAATTACCAAACTTTGTCCTTTTAAATTTAAAAGTCACTTAAAATATTCTATTTATATTATAAAATGACAATTAGTTGGGGATTCTTTTAGTTACATTTGTCAATAAATAAATTATTCACTTTAAAAAAAACAAAAACATGAAAAAAATTACATTAAGTATTACCATCCTTTTTATGCTGATGGTAGGGGTATCAAACCTAAAGGCGCAGGATTTAAGAAGCTCCAGCGGAAGCAGCACAGGCAAAATTGATTCGGACGGAACTATCCGTAACGGTTCGGGAAGCAGTGTTGGGAAAATTGATTCGGACGGAACTATCCGTAACAGCTCTGGAAGCAGTATTGGAAAGATTGACTCTGACGGAACTATCCGTAACGGTTCCGGAAGCAGTATCGGGAAGTTGGATTCGGATGGTACAGTGAGAAACGAATCAGGTAGCAGTATTGGTAAAATTGATTCGGACGGAACAGTAAGAAACAGTTCGGGCAGCAGTATCGGCAGCGCCAATGGCGTTCCTAAAGCATCGGCTGCTGTTGTGTTCTTCTTCTTTCACTTTAACTAGTCATTAAAATTAAAACCCGAGCCAATAGCATTGGCTCGGGTTTTTCTATTCTATTAACTTTTATAATAAGTCTTCCTTATTTCTTAACCGTTGTATTTGTTTCTCTAGGTTTCATCAAACTATTCATCGCCATCATTTCCTGCATAGTACGTTGCATATTATCGCTGGAGCCATCAAGAAAAATAACATTGCCTTTACCATATTCTGCAAAGTTTTTTATCGCTTCTGTCCACATGGAAAATAAAATTACCGAAGTATCCAGATTAGCCTGTTCCATTTCTTTGGCAGCCTGACTCATCCCTTTGGCTACTTCTTCGCGGAACAATGCAACTCCCTGTCCGCGCAACTGTGCTGCTAATCTTTCTGCTTCAGCAGCTATCTTAATTGCGTTACCTTCTGCTTCTGCTGCCTTCGTTTTTGTAATTAATAATGCCTGCCCTTCGTTTTCGGCAGCAGCTTTTAAATTACTTGAAGCAACCACCTGTGCCATCGATTTAATAATTGTCTCATCAAATGTAATATCGTTCAACTGCAAATCAATCAGGTGATATCCCCATGTTTCCAGGGTCTTGTCAATCTGCCCCTTAACGTCTTCCACTATTTCTCTTCTCAATGATAATACTTCGGATTGTTTTTTTGTTGCCACAAACCCTCTTATTGTTCCTTCAATGGTACGAACCAAGGCTTGCATTAAGTTCCTGTCGTCAATAAATTTAAAGGCAACATTCTTTATACTTTCTTCATTTGTATTGATTACAGCATAAAGCAACATGGCTTTAAAGTAAACGTTCGCCTGGTCAATGGTAATTGCCTGAAACTCCAACTCTACCGAACGGTTCTGAATGGAAATACGTTTGTAGATGGTTTCAATAAAAGGAATCTTCATGTTTAATCCCGGTCCTATTATTCTTCGGTATTTACCAAACACGGTAACAACGCCGATTGAACCTTGAGCAACAGTAACAAATGAAAGTGAAATTAACAGTAAAACTATTACTATTAATACAAGAGGAAAAACTGGAAGCATAATATTATAAATTAGATTGTTTCTGCAAATGTATCATTAATTATATAGCTCCTCCGTAAATAAAATATTAATTAATTATTTGGTTAGGGCTTTGGATATAAAATGTTTTATTACCTTTGCACCGCTTTTAAAAAGCATATATGGTTGCGTAGCTCAACTGAATAGAGCGTCTGACTACGGATCAGAAGGCTAGGGGTTTGAATCCCTTCGCGACCACATCATTAAAGGGGTGTTCTTAATTAAACTAACTATTAAGGACTGAGATTATACCCATTAAACATTTGCTCCAAAAGCAACGGTTTAAGCACCTGATCAGGATAATGCCTGCGTAGGGACGGTAAGTTAAATAGATGATAGCAATCAACTCCCTTTATTGCTATTGGTTTAACAACAAAAATTAATACACATGTTTCATCAAAAGATTATTGCAGCAGCATTGTTAATTGCTTTGCCGTTTGCAGCCTTCCCTCAATTTACACTTTCGGGGAAAGTGAAAATAAAAGATTCAAAAGAATTTATTCCGGGTGCAACAATTAGTATCGACAACACATTTATTGCTGCTCAAACGTATGAAGATGGCAGTTTTCAGATTGAAAATCTCAAGAAAGGAACATATATTATTCATATCTCCTACATTGGTTTTCAGAAAAGGACAGATACTGTTGAAATTGTAAATAATAAATCATTAGTGATTGAACTTGCTGAGAACACTGTGCTGATGGATGAAATAATTGTTTCGTCTACCCGTGTGGATGATAAATCGGCTACGGCATTTAGTAATGTAAGCAAGGAAGAGCTGGCAGAGCAGAACATTGGGCAGGACCTGCCTTACCTTATCAATCAGCAAACTTCGATAGTTACCACCTCCGATGCAGGTGCTGGTGTAGGGTATACAGGTATTCGCATACGGGGTTCGGATGCTACCAGAGTAAATGTTACTATCAATGGCATTCCTATTAATGATGCTGAAGACCAGGGAATGTACTGGGTGGATATTCCGGATATAGCTTCGAGTATCGATAATATTCAGATACAGCGTGGCGTGGGCACCTCCACCAATGGTGCAGGTGCTTTTGGCGGCAGTTTAAACATTGAAACAACTAAGTTGAATCCGAAACCTTATGGCGAATACAACACATCCTACGGCTCTTTCAATACCTTCAAGAATACTATTAATGTAGGTTCGGGATTAATAAGTGATAAATTTGCTGTGGATGCCCGACTGTCCGATATTACTTCCAACGGCTTTATCGACAGAGCTACCTCCAATTTGAAATCCTATTACCTTTCCGGCGCTTATTACGGCAAGAAAACGATTGTAAAGTTTATAACGTTCACAGGGTATGAGCAAACGTATCAGGCATGGAATGGGATTCCCGAATCGCGCCTGAATGGTGATGTGCAGGGGATGAATGATTATATAAACAGAAACGGGCTGGATGCTGAAGATGCAGCTAATCTATTAAACTCCAGCAGCCGAACGTATAACCAGTTTACGTATAATAATCAGGTTGACCATTATGTTCAGAATTATTATCAGTTATTAGGTTCGCATGAGTTCAACCGTAATTGGAATGCGAATGTTGCGCTGCACTTTACAAAAGGAAAAGGTTATTATGAAGAGTACAGAAAAAATGATGCCTTCAGCAGCTATGGCCTAAACAATGTTATCAATGGAACCGACACTATTACCACTACCAATCTAATCCGCAGAAGATGGTTGGACAATAATTTTTATGGAACCACCTTTTCTTTGAATTACCATACCAACAATAAGTTTTCGGCAACAGTTGGCGGCGCCTGGAACAACTATAATGGCTTGCACTATGGGCAGGTTATCTGGGCGCAATATGCAAGTAACGGTGCCATCAGCAGAAATTACTATAATGATACAGCTAATAAAACGGACTTCAATGTGTTTGTGAAAGCGAACTATGTAATTGCTGAAAAGATTAATGTATATGCTGATTTGCAGTACAGAACTGTTGATTACTCTTTTCTCGGATATAATTCGGCAATGGTGAATACGCAGCAAACAGCAGTACTTTCCTTCTTCAATCCAAAGTATGGCATTAATTATAATATTGATGATAAAATAACTTTATACGCTTCGTATGGCATCGGAAATAAAGAGCCTGGCCGAGATGATTATACACAATCTACTCCGGAGAGCCGACCAAAGCCGGAGCACTTGAGAGATATTGAGTTTGGGTACAAGCATAAATTAAAGAAGATGTACTGGAGCTTGAACTATTTTGCCATGCAGTACAAAAACCAACTGGTACTCACGGGGCAAATTAATGATGTAGGTGCATACATCAATACAAATGTTCCGGAAAGTTACCGACAAGGTTTTGAGGCGGAATATGGAATTAAGATTTTTAAACAACTTACCTGGAATGCCAACGCAACATGGAGCCAAAATAAAGTGCAGGACTTTGTGGAATATCTGGATGAATATGATGCTTCGTTTAATTGGATTGGGCAACGACAAAATGTATATGCCGGCACCACAGAAATTGCGTTTTCTCCTGATTTTATTGCTTCAAGTACGCTGGCATATGAACCTATAAAGCATTTAAAATTCAGCTTTATAAGTAAGTATGTGAGCAAACAATATTTGGATAATACGTCCAACGAAGCGAGGAAACTGAATGCTTATTTTGTGAATAATTTACGAATAAACTATGCAGTAAAAACCAAATTGATTCACGAGCTTGACTTTACAGTTTCCATAAATAATATTTTCAATTCACTTTATGAATCGAATGGTTACACTTATTCTTATGTTTATGATGGAAAACCGGTTACCGAGAACTATTATTTCCCTCAGGCAGGGCTAAATTTTATGGCGGGTATAGGAATTAAGTTTTAGGTATATTCGTTCACTGGTTTACTTGTTCATTTGCTCATTGGTTTACTTGTTTATTAGTTCATCAGACTGTATAACAAAAAAAGTCCCGAATTTCTTCGGGACTTTTTTTTAATAATTGATACTGAATAATTGATACTTGATACTGTTTATCCCATTCGTCAATAATCAGCACATAAGCACATCATTATATCAGTACATCAACCTACAGCACCGTAAAATCAACTGGTGT
>CAIRRW010000137.1 GCA_903881065.1 uncultured Bacteroidota bacterium | reverse complement strand
GTGGTACAATGAAATTATGGTGACGAAAATGTCTCAGAAAGAAAACAAATCTGTTACCTTTGAGCCCTACATAAATGAAAATAAAATAAAAGATTATATAACTAAAGGATACGTGTTATATTATTTGCCCGAGCAGAACATCTACAATGACGAGATGTACAAAATATCAATAACAGATGAGGTTTCAAAACCTTTTAATTAAACTAAGTGAATATTTAAAATGCCAACAATAACACAAACTTACGAGATGAATGCCAAGCCGGAAGAAGTTTTTGAAGCTTTGGTAAATCCTGATATTATTCAACACTGGAGTGGCGATGAAGCAAAAATGAGTGCTGATGTTGGTGCCAAATTCTCTTTGTGGGGAGGACAAATGTTTGGAACAAATCTGGAGGTAATACCAAATAAAAAAATAGTTCAGGAATGGTGTTATGAACAATGGGAAAAACCTTCTAAAGTTACTTTTACAATTAAAGCGAAAGGCGAGATTTCTATTGTTTCTTTATATCATGAAGACGTTCCTGAAAAAACTTTGGAAAGTATCGCCGAAGGATGGGATAGCTATTATTTAGGTGCTATTCGGGAGATGTTTAATAAGGAAAATAGTCAGCCTTTATTATAATGGGATTTAAAAGCACGCAAGAATGTATTGATGATTTGGAAAAACACGGTCATTTAATTCGTGTGAAGGAAGAAGTAAGTTCAGAATTAGAGATGGCTGCAATTCATCTTCGTGTGTTCGAAAACAATGGTCCTGCTGTATTGTTTGAGAATATTAAAGATTGTAAATTCAAGGCAGTTTCTAATTTATATGGTGATATTAATCGAAGTAAATTTATATTCAGAGATACGTTAGATAAAATAAAAGCACTTATCGATTTAAAGAATAATCCTATTGAAGCTATTAAACACCCTTTAAAATATAGTAATGTAGCATTTACTGCATTTTCCTCTCTACCCAGAAAATCTAATTTTAATAATCCTGTTTTACAAAATGAAGCTACTATTTCTTCGCTACCTCAAATTAAATGCTGGCCAGATGATGGAGGTGCGTTTATAACCTTACCGCTTGTATATACTGAGAACATTGACAATCCGGGGATAATGAATTCCAATTTAGGAATGTATCGTATTCAAATTTCAGGAAATGAATATATAAAAGATAAAGAAGTAGGACTGCATTATCAACTGCATAGAGGCATTGGAGTGCATCAATCAAAAACAAATGCAAAAAACCTTCCTCTTAAAATAAGCATATTTGTCGGCGGTCCGCCATCACTTACATTAGGTGCGGTGATGCCGTTGCCGGAAGGGATGAGCGAACTTACATTTGCAGGCGCATTGGGTAACAGAAGAATTAATTATACAACAGTTGATGGTTTTACAATTGCAAGTGATGCAGATTTTGTAATTACCGGTGAAGTATTCCCGAATGAAAATAAGCCGGAAGGCCCTTTCGGCGACCATTTAGGTTATTATAGTTTGAAACATAATTTTCCTGTTATGCGTGTTCATAAAGTATATCATCGGAATAATGCTATATGGCCTTTTACTGTTGTTGGCCGCCCTCCGCAGGAAGATACAAGTTTTGGAGCATTGATTCACGACTTGACAGGTGCTGCAATTCCAAAGGAAATTCCGGGATTGAAAGATGTAAATGCAGTGGATGCAGCAGGTGTGCATCCTTTACTGCTGGCTATCGGCAGCGAACGTTACACACCATATAATAACGAACGCAAGCCACAGGAAATATTAACCATTGCCAATCATATTCTTGGTAAAGGTCAACTTAGTCTTGCTAAATACTTATTGATAATTGCTGGCGAAGATAATCCTTCACTGACTACAAAAGATGTAGCTGCTTATTTTAAACACTTGCTCGAAAGAGTTGACTGGACAAGAGATTTACACTTTTACACACGTACATCAATTGATACACTTGATTATAGCGGCACAGATTTAAACTGCGGAAGTAAAGTAGTAATTGCTGCTGCAGGAAATAAATTAAGAGAGCTTGGCGCTTCTTTACCCGAATTAAATCTGCCAGAAGGATTTCGTAATCCTACGGTGGTGATGCCCGGTATTATTGCCATTGAGACGAATAAACATTTTGATGCTTTGTCAACAGAACAACAAATGGAGCAACTTGGTTTTCAACTTTCAACCTTTTATACACTCACTGATTTCCCTTTGTTAATTGTTTGTGATGACAGTGATTTTGTTTCAAAGACATTAAATAATTTCCTTTGGGTAACATTTACCAGAAGCAATCCGTCACATGATATATATGGCGTTGATAGCTTTGCAGAGAATAAACACTGGGGCTGCAAAGGTTCATTGATAATAGATGCAAGGATAAAACCGCATCATGCTCCACCATTAATTAAAAATCCTGAAATTGAGAAACGTGTGGATGAACTTGGTGTTAAAGGAAAATCGTTATACGGTATTATTTAATTACTTCCTTAAAATAGTAATCTCCACTCTTCTATTGAGTTTCGCATTTTTCTCATCTCTGTCATCGAGCACTATAGGCTTGTTTCGGCTGTAACCTTTGGGATGCAAATGTAAATCATCAATACCGTTTTCGGTTAAATATTTCTCAACAACTACTGCTCTTTTCGTGGAGAGCGGCATATCATCTGCACAACAAACGTGTCCGCCAATCTCTATTTCCAGCGTTTGATTTTCTTTCATTATGTTCAAAAGCATTTCCAGCGCTGGTTTAGCTTCCGGTAATAAAACAGCTGTGCCGCCAATAAAATTAAGATTAGGAAGTGTTAATACCTGCCCTATTTCTAATTCTTTTGCAGAAGTCTTTTCTGTCAGTGCTGCTGCCGGCTCCATTTTTATTTTTGGAGGAAGAGTAGGAAATGGCGCTGCCTGCGCAGGAGGTGGAGGATTAAAATTTACATATATTTCCACCCTTCTGTTTTTCATTATTCCTGCTTCTGTATCATTATTAAGCACCGGCATTGTTTTTCCCAATCCCTTAATTATAAAATTATCTGAAGGAATATTTTTACTTTCAAAATAATCGGCTACTGCATTTGCCCTTTGTACCGACAGTGTTTGGTTGAGATTATCCTCTCCTGCATTATCAGTATATCCGCTGATAGTAATATCATAAACCTTCTTTGATTTAATTTCTTTTACAATTGAATCAAGAGTTTGCAAAGCCGGTTTCAACAGTGAATATTGATTGGAATTAAAGTATACAACACATG
>CAIRRW010000136.1 GCA_903881065.1 uncultured Bacteroidota bacterium | reverse complement strand
GCAGGCGAATGAGCAAACACAATATAATCCTTGCCTGTTATGAGTCCTCTGCCATCCAAAGACATAAAAACAGTATCAGGAAATGTATTAATTGGGAAAGAGAATGACTGATAATAGTTATCTGTAAATGTTTTTAAACCTAATTTATGATACTCCGATTTAATGTAATTAGCAGCAATTTTATCCCCGTCATTTACATAACCTCGTCCATGCATACTCTCCGAAGCCATAGTATCCACAACCTTTCGTGCATAGTAATAAGCATCTCCTTTTTTTATTTCCTGAGCGAATGATGAGAGAGAAAGAATAAGGGCAAAGGCAATCAGAAATTGCTTTTTCATTTAACTATATCTGCGTTCAACCATATCCAGCAACTGTTTTGTGATGGCTTCCTCTACATCCCAGTGATATAATTGCTGTAAATTATTGAAATATGCAATAGCCGAATCGAGTGTTTCGGCCGTATCAAAATTCTGAATTGCAATATTATATTCTGTACTGTTACCACCAAACAGTGCATTCATAATCTGGAATTTATCATTCAACCCGATAGCGGCTTTTATGTTTGTAATTGCTGGTCTGGTTATTTTTTTAGCAACGACAGGATCAGTCTTCTTCGCAGATTTCTTCTCTTCTATTGGCTTCTCTGCATTCTTTGGCAATTCCTCCACAACAATATTAACCTCAGTAATAGTTTCAGATGGTTCAATTATTATTTCCTCTACTTTAACAATTTCCGGTATTATTTCTGCTTTCTCCTCCTCTGCTTTTACTTCAATTTCTTTTCTTACTTCCTCTTCCCTGGCAACAATAGATTCTATCACTTGCTGCTCTGTCGGTATTTCGGGATGAGAATGAAGATAGTTTAGCACAATTGCCTTTTCATATAACTGTTCGATTTTATTTAATATGCTTTTTAGTTCAAGTTGTGGAACACGTCCGGTATCATCAATGTTATCAGTATGATCCTTAATGCTGTTTATCAAATCGGCAATCTCTTTTCTAATTTTACTTTTCTCCATTGAATTTATATTTTAGACAGTAAAAATTCCCAACAGTTTTTTGATTAGTTTTGTTGTTCATTTATTTGCAATAAAAATACATTAAATTTTTTAGTTATAAATAATGTTTCTCGAAAATACAATCCATCAAAATAAACGCAAAGGGTCGATAGAAGTAATTTGCGGCTCTATGTTTTCGGGAAAAACAGAGGAATTAATCCGCAGATTAAAACGGGCACAATATGCAAAGCAAAAAGTGGAGATATTTAAACCCGCCATTGATACACGTTACGATGACACTAAAGTAGTTTCGCACGACAGCAATTCTATTCATTCAACACCAGTCCCTTCTTCTGCAAATATATTATTGCTCGCCAGTGAAGTGCAGGTAGTAGGGATTGATGAAGCTCAGTTTTTTGATAACGAATTGCCGAATGTTTGCAGAGATCTTGCCAATAGTGGCGTACGTGTAATTATTGCCGGCTTGGATATGGATTACTTAGGGAACCCATTTGGACCAATGCCTGCATTGTTGGCCATTGCCGAATACGTTACAAAAGTACATGCAATATGTATGCGATGCGGAAATTTAGCAAATCACTCGCATCGGATTACTGATGAATCATCGTTGGTATTGCTTGGTGAATCAAACAACTATGAACCACTTTGCAGAGATTGCTTTGTAGAAACAACAAAACCAGCATGAATTATACAGTCTCTCAAATTTCATCTATTATTAATGGAACTACCCATGGGAATGGCAATTCCGAATCTGTTATAAAAATCCTTTTAATTGACAGCCGTAAAATTTCAAATGCTGAAACTTCCTTGTTTTTTGCATTAAAGGGTGAACGACATAATGGCCATGATTATGTAGCTGACTTATATGAAAACGGAATACGAAATTTTATTGTATCATATCTTCCCGAAAATTTAAATCATTTTAATGATTGTAGTTTTATTTTAGTGTTTGATACGTTGATTGCTTTGCAGCAATTATCGACTTTCCATAGGCAGCAGTTTAACATTCCTGTTATTGGCATTACCGGCAGCAATGGAAAAACGATTGTTAAGGAATGGCTTTATCAACTGATGCGCGAGGACAGAAATATTGTGCGCAGCCCTAAAAGCTTTAACTCACAGGTTGGTGTTCCATTATCGGTATGGCAGATTAATGAAGAACATAATTTCGGTATTTTCGAGGCAGGTATTTCAAAGCCAAATGAGATGCGGATGCTCGCCAACATAATAAAACCGACCATTGGAATCATCACAAATGTTGGACAGGCGCATGATGAGAATTTTGAAAATCAGCAACAAAAAACAGAAGAGAAGTTAAAGTTATTTATTAGTTCGGAACTTATAATTTACTGCAAGGATTACACGCTAATCCATACAGAGATTACCAACTCAAAAGCATTTCAGGAAACGAAAACTTTTACTTGGTCGAAAAAATTACGTTCGGATTTATTGATTGGAAGAATTACAAAAACAGATTTTGATACTGAGATACAGGCAGTCTGTAAAAATGACTTTATAAGCATTTCCATTCCATTTACTGATGAGGCAAGTATCGAAAATGCTGTTCATTGCTGGGCTGTACTGCTTTCATTGGGATACGAGAATAGAAACATTGCTGAGCGTATGCGTTATTTGAGTCCGGTGGCAATGCGATTGGAATTAAAGGAAGGCATTAACAATTGCTCAATAATAAATGACAGTTATAATTCTGACTTAAGTTCCTTAATAATCGCTTTGGATTTTTTAAATCAGCAAAAACAACACCCGAAAAGAACTCTTGTACTTTCTGATATTTTACAAAGTGGACAAACAGATGTGTCCTTATATAAAGAGGTGGCTGAACTTATTCATAAAAAAGGAATCTCCCGATTAATTGGAATTGGCGAAGGTATTTCAAGTCAGCAATCACAGTTTAATATTGAGAAAAGTTTTTATAAATCAACGAATGAATTTCTCAATCACTTTAACACTTCGTTTTTCAAGGATGAAACAATTTTATTAAAAGGTGCACGGGCATTTGGTTTTGAAGCTATCAGCAAAGTTATTCAGCAGAAGGCGCATGAAACTGTTTTAGAAATTAATCTTAATTCCCTTGTTCATAATCTTAATTATTTCCGTTCTAAAATAAGTTCCGAGACCAAGATTATGGCTATGGTAAAAGCGTTTTCTTATGGCAGTGGGAGCTTTGAAATAGCGAATATACTTCAGTTTCATCGAGTAGATTATTTATGTGTGGCGTATGCCGATGAAGGAATTGAATTACGAAAGGCTGGAATAACAATGCCTATAATGGTTATGAATCCTGAAGAGCAGAGTTATGAAGCAATGATTCAATATAATTTGGAACCTGAGATTTACAGCCTGCGTGTTTTAGGATTATTTGAAGAATCGTTGAAAAGAATAGAACATAGAAATATTAAAACTGTACCGGTACATATTAAGCTGGATACAGGAATGCATCGATTGGGATTCGATGAAAATGAGATTAATGAATTGATTGTCCGCATAAAAAACAATAAACATATTGTTATCAAATCTATATTTTCTCACCTTGCAGGAAGTGATGAACAAGAACACGATGAATTTACTTGGCAACAGATAAGGAAATTCAATGAGATGAGTGATAAAATTAAAACGCATTTCACATATCCTATCCTAAAACACATTTTAAATTCAGCAGGTATTTCACGTTTCCCGGATGCACAATTTGATATGGTTCGCCTGGGAATAGGCATGTATGGTATCGGAGCGAATAAAATGGAACAATCACAATTACAAAATGTGAGTACTTTAAAAACAAGTATTTCACAAATAAAAAATATTACTGCCAACGAGACTATTGGTTATAGTCGCAAGGGAATTGCGGTACGCGACATGCAGATTGCTACTGTACCAATTGGTTATGCTGATGGATTGAGCCGAAAACTAAGTAATGGGAAAGGCAAAATGATTGTAAACGGGAAGCCTGCAAATATTGTAGGCAATGTATGTATGGATATGTGTATGATTGATATTACAGACATCAAAGCAAATGAAAATGATGAAGTAATTGTGTTTGGTGACCGTTATTCCATCATTGAAGTTGCAAAAAACGCGGATACAATTCCTTACGAAATCCTTACCAACGTTTCACGAAGAGTGAAGAGAGTATATTTTCAAGAATAATTCAGTTAAAATATAAAAGTCCAAAGATAGCTGTGTGTGGCTACCTTTGGACTTTTTAACTTTTGGTTTTCTTATGCTTGTGCGGGAGGGCCACCGAAGTTCATTGGAAAGCCAGACGGAGCATCAGTATCTTTAATTGTACCATGTACCTGTTCGAATTTACTGATATTATCTTTTAATGCTTTCATCAAACGTTTGGCATGTTGAGGAGTAAGAATAATACGGGACTTAACTTTCGCCTTTGGCACACCTGGCATCATTTTCACAAAATCCACAATAAACTCAGAGTTTGAATGCGTAATAATTGCTAAGTTTGAATAAATACCTTCTGCTGTTTCTTCGCTTAATTCAATATTTAATTGTTGTTCGTTATTTTTCTCTTCCATAATATTTTAATTCTAATTAGTAATCTTGGCAAAGGTAATTGATTTGAGCAGATAAAATAATCTTAAAGAGATAGCACCCTGTTTTTGGGGCTTAGAAACTATAAAAATTGACTTAATTATTAGTCAAAAAAAGAAAATTGAAATTTCAGGAGGAAGAAAAAGGCACTAAAATATGGCTTGAGAGCATTAATGTTTGATAGGTTTTCAGAAAATGAGGGCTGGAAAGCCCAATAAACAGGGCATATTTTTTTGGCAAGGCCGGGTAATGTACGTTAACCGGGTGGTATTTGGCATCTGAGATCCCGTAATTGGCATCTGAGCAGGGATAATTGGCATCTGAGTAGGGGTAATTAGTATCGGAAGAAACCGCGTGTGCATCTGAGGGGAAATGATTGGCATCGGAAGGGCAATAATTGGAATTAGAGAAATAGTGATTGGTTATGTTTTCGCCCAATTTTAAAGAGAGAAAAGAGTTGGCCGATTATTAAATTAGTGTTGGATTGAATTTACCAGTTATGTTTTGAAGAAGATAAATTACTGTTCATATAATATAAACGAACCTAAATAGTGAGGCATTTATATATCAATAAAAAATGAGGTATATTTGACGTTCAAAGACAAATGAGAGGATGAAAAAAATAGAATTAAAAATAGAATATACTGAACTTGATGGTGATAATGAATTGAATATTGAAGAAAGGGCATTGCTGCAAAAGGCTCGTGAAGCAAGCGATATGGCTTATGCTCCTTATTCAAATTTCAGTGTGGGAGCGGCATTGCTTTTGGATAACGGAATAACGGTTACAGGAAACAATCAGGAGAATGTGGCTTTTCCGAGTGGATTATGTGCTGAACGAGTAGCGATATTTGCTGCGGGAGCAAATTATCCGAACGCTGCAATTAAAACAATTGCGATAACGTGCAAATCAAAACAATTTCTTGTGAGTGAGCCGCTTTCGCCTTGTGGTGCTTGTCGACAGTCGATGAGTGAATATGAGGTAAGGCATAAATCAAACATCAGAATAATTCTTCAAGGTGAAACAGGAAAAATAAAAATAATAAATAGTGTTGCTGATTTATTGCCTTTCATGTTCAAGGCAGAGGAACTTAAAAAATAATTTCTTTAAAACTATTTGAAATAATTATTTGAGAAATAACTAAATCTATTTTAGGAATTCAAGCACTCTTTCCGGCGGTCTACCAATAATTGCCCTATTTCCTTTAACAATTATCGGGCGTTCAATCAAAATAGGATTTTCCGCCAACGCTTTTATCCATTGAGCTTCAGTAAGCTTTTTATTGGCAAACTGCTCTTTGTAAATTGGCTCACCTCTTCTTACAATTTCCTCCGCTTTGAGTCCTAACATTTGTAATAACTCTTTTATTTCTTTTTGCGTTAGAGGTGTTTTCAAGTACTCTACCACTTCAACTTTTACTTTTTTTGTTTCGAGAATAGAACAAACTTCTCTACTTTTTGAACATCTTGTATTATGATAAACTTTTAACATCTTATTACGTATAAACTTTGAACTTTATAACTTAAAACTAAAAATTAACTATTCCCGTATTCCATTAAATACTCTTTAATGAAATCATTCAGTTCGCCATCCATTACTGACTGCACGTTTGACGTTTCATAACCTGTGCGAATATCCTTCACCAATTTATAAGGATGGAATACATAATTTCTTATTTGAGAACCCCATTCAATTTTCTTTTTATTTCCTTCGATAACATCAATGGCTTCACGCTTTTTACGCATCTCAATTTCAAACAACTGTGATTTCAAAAGTTTAATTGCATTGTCTTTATTTTCGAATTGTGAACGCGATTGCTGATTTTTAATTATTATTCCTGAAGGTTTATGATGCAGTCGTACTGCGGTTTCCACTTTATTCACGTTTTGTCCGCCGGCACCACCCGAACGGAAAGTATCCCATTCAATATCTGCCGGATTAACATCGATTTCAATTGTATCGTCGATTAAAGGATAAGCGTAAACGGAGGCAAAAGAGGTATGGCGCTTGGCATTGGAATCGAAAGGAGAAATTCGCACCAAACGATGAACGCCATTTTCACCTTTCAAATATCCAAATGCATAATCGCCTTCAAACTCCAAAGTAACTTGTTTTATTCCCGCAACGTCACCGTTCTGGCGGTCAGTTTCAATAACTTTAAACCCATTCTTCTCTCCCCACATTACGTACATTCGCATCAGCATCTCAGCCCAGTCGCAACTCTCGGTTCCACCTGCACCGGCGTTAATCTGAACTACTGAGCTCAAAATATCCTCTTTTCTGGAGAGCATATTTTTAAACTCAATATCTTCCAATAACTTTAATGCTGTTGCATGATGCTGTTCAACATCGGCCTCCGAAGCTTCCCCTTCTTTAAAATAATCGTATATAAAAGTAAGGTCATCTACTTCTCGATTCAAGGCATCGTAAGCTTTTGTCCAATCTTTTTTTATCTTGGTTTGTTTCAGCAGTTCTTCTGCTTTTTTAGGATTGTCCCAAAAGTTAGGGGCAAGCGCTTTCTCTTCTTCCTCTGCTATTTCGCGTAATTTAGTAGCGATGTCAAAGATGAACCTTCAAGGCATTAGTGCGTTCTTGAAGGTCCCTTAATTGGTCTGTAGTAATCATGGGGCAAAAGTAAAAATAATAAACAGACAGGTTCTATAAATTAAAAGTATTTTTGCTGCCATTAAAATAAGGTATGCAAACAAAATATTTTAGAATCAATAAAAAAGAATATTGTCATATCACTTCAAAGACAATTTTCATAACAAATACCAAGGAACCTACTCGTATTCCCTTAGAGTTCGACCTGAGTGAGGGATGGGGAATAATGAGTATTTTAAACTACATACTTTTCGTTTTCCTTTTTATTTACGCCGCCGTATGCACATCTTATTACGGTGTCAGTTTCTTTAAAGAACCTGTAAATTACGGTGCTTTATTTCTGCTGTTTCTTTCGTTCATTAAAATAAAGAATGGATTTGTGAGCAGCCGTACGCCTAACATTCCCCGTTATAAAATTAAGTCGGTATATTTCAAGGCCCCAAAGCTTTCTAGTCCTCGTTTGATTATTTATTTTATGGGTCCTGAAGGTAAAGTATTGCGAAAGATTATACCCGTGATGTATAAGCAGGAAGCGTTGCCTATTTTGAAAGAAACCGGAATTTTAGTTTAGCATTTCAATTCTCTTATTAAAAACAGGCAAGATGAATTTAGAGGAACTTCGTAATTATTGCATATCTAAAAATGGCGTTGAAGAAACCTTACCTTTTGGACCAGATACGCTTGTATATAAAGTAATGGGTAAGGTTTTTCTATTAACTGGAATTGAATACAATCCGATTCAGTTTAATATAAAATGTGACCCTGAAAAAGCAATTGAATTACGCGAGCAATTTTCATGTGTGATACCTGCCTATCATATGAATAAAAAACATTGGATTACAGTTATACCAGATGGTTCCTTATCCAATAAACTAATTGAAGAATTGATAAATGATTCGTATAACTTAGTTGTAAATGGCCTTACAAGAAAAGAGAAAGATGAGTTAAAGAACCTATAATTTAATGTCTTGGCACAACTCAATCAAAACTCCATTTGTAGCTTTTGGGTGAAGGAAACAAATTAATTTATTATCCGCCCCTCTTTTGGGTTGTTCAGAAAGTAAAATAAACCCTTCGTCTTTTAGGCGCTTCATCTCTTCATAAATATTTTCCACCTCAAATGCTATATGATGAATCCCTTCCCCTTTCTTCTCAATAAACTTAGCTAT
>CAIRRW010000135.1 GCA_903881065.1 uncultured Bacteroidota bacterium | reverse complement strand
TGCCAATCAATAAAACAACAATCATAAAAATAAAGCTATAACATAAATAATTCCAATGAAATTCGCCAACTCCAGTAAAAATATATCTAAAGGTTTCGACAACAGAGGTTAATGGATTAATCAATAAATAGAATTTCAACTTTGCACTTGTTATTGAAAGTGGGTATATTACAGGGGTAGCAAACATTAGTAACTGTACACTAAATGTTATTAAAAATCGTAAATCTCTAAATTTAGTAGTTAACGAAGAAATTATAATTCCAGCACCTAAGCCAATACCAGCCATTATTAAGATGAGAACAGGTAAAACAAATATATACTTACTAAAATGAATTTGCGAGCCATAAATGGAATAATAGAAAATAAAAGTAAGGAATAATAATAATTGAATAAAAAAAGTTATCATATTACTTATTATAATAGATATAGGCACAGTTAAACGAGGGAAATAGACTTTTCCAAAAACACTTGCATTAGAAATAAATGTGTTGGATGTTTTGTTAAGACAATCGGCAAAGTAGTTCCATATAGTAATACCTGCCAAATAGAATACTAATTTAGGCGATCCGCCTGTTGAAATATTAGCAATTTTTCCAAACATTATTGAATAAGTAATTGCTGTAAGTATAGGTTGAATAATGTACCACAATGGGCCTAAAATAGTTTGTTTATAAACTGAAATAAAATCCCGTTTAACAAATAGCATTATCAAATCTTTGTAATGCCATAATTCTTTTAAATTAAAATCAAACCAATTTGATTTAGGTTTAATAATTAATGACCACTCATTTTCTTTATTATTCATTTAAAATATACAATTCTTATTTGTTTTTTTTAGACGATCCATATCCATATGCGCCCCTTTTGCCATAAGACCCATAACCATAAGATTTCCCATATCCATATCCATATCCATATCCGTATCCGTATCCGTATCCGTATCCGTATCCGTAGTTATAATAATAATTTGCACGACTACGTTTTACTCCATTTAACAGTAATGCGAAATTTTTCAGTTTGTTTGTATCTACAATTTCTTGTACTATATTAACTATATGCTTCTTAGCATATTTAGCATTTAAAACAAATATTGAAATATCAACACTCTTCATAATCACTAATGCATCAGTAATTAAGCCAACTGGTGGTGTGTCAACAATTACATAATCAAAATTTTGGCGAGTAAATTCAAACATTTCGGATAATTTATTGCTTAAAATAATTTCAGAAGCATTAGGAGGTGTTGGGCCTGATAGAATGACTGATAAATTTTCAATACTTGTTGGGAGAACAGTAGATTGTATATCGCTTTTCCCAATTAAAATTGTACTTACACCAATATCTGCAGACATATTAAAAGCCTTATGTACTTTAGGTTTATGTAGGTCTAACTCAATAATTAGAACCCTTTTTCCTGCTTTTGCAATAATTGTAGCTAAATTCACAGAGCAAAATGTTTTTCCTTCGCCTGGATTATATGAAGTAATTAAGATAATTTTCGAATCAGAACCACTAGCCATATATTCTAAATTAGTTCTAATAGCTCTAAAACTTTCAGTAATAGCAGCTTTTGGATCGCTTTCCACAATAATATATTTACTACTTGCTTCAGGTGATAACATTATCTCACCTAATATTGTTAGTGAAGTTAATCGCTTCAATTCCATTATGTTTTCAATCGTAGAAAACAAAACAGACCTAATAAAAACGTAAACCATACTTATTATTATTCCAATCATTAAAAAATAATAAAACACTTTCTTCTTATCGGGTCTGATAATTCCAATAGAATGGGCTTTTTCAATAATTTCGGTTTGAGGTAAAATACCTGCTCTCGCAATTACTGTATTAGCTCTTTGTTCTAATAAAAAGCCATAAATTTTTTCATTAGCGCCTGCGTTTCTCTGAATATTGGTTAATTCTATTTGTGTACGAGGGAAACCTTTTACTTTTTCAGAATAATCATCAATTTGTTTATCAACATCCTTTATTTTTTGTTTAATGCCTAGTTTCGAATTTTGAATATAAGTTAAAATATTTTTCTTAAGCAAACTAGCTTTTTGATCCATTTCAAATACACCTCTATTACCTTCCGTTGTATTAAAGAGTCGAGAATTACGTTCCATTTGAAGAGTGTAT
>CAIRRW010000134.1 GCA_903881065.1 uncultured Bacteroidota bacterium | reverse complement strand
CCAAATAATTATTTATTGTTGAAATGAAAGTTTCAACTTTCGTATTGTTATTTTCAATGAATTCTAATTCTTTGTTTATTCCTCAATTGCTTTTTCTTTTTTTCAGAACATATTTTCTTTACCAGTATCCGAAAGCTCTAATGATTCTGAAAACAGCTCTAAATGTCTGGCAAAGCCTCTTTTACATCATGAAATGAGTGATTGGCCTTTATTACATCATTGCAGTTTTTGAAAGAGAGTTTATAATATTTTCCCATGGTTGATACTCTCTTGTGACGATTGACATAACGTGCAGAGGCATGAAAATATTTCGTATAAAAGTCATGTGTGTGTTTTAAATACCGCTCTATCACTTTCATCCTTTTCTTTTGAATTTTATCCGCAAAAAGGTTGAAATCATTTACTTCTTCCATCTTATTTATATTTATTATTTGGTGAAATTACGGTTTTAATAATCGGTAAGCTATTAAAAATAGTTTTGTTTTATTTAAGGTTCTTTAGTATCACCTCGCCCCTGCTCTTCCTCACTAGTCTATGCCACTTCATCCATCCAGTCAATTTCAGGATGTTTGGAATCATCTATTTCGGCACCGCTAAGTCATTGTTCTTCGTTGGCGGGAGTGAGGATTACAGGCATTCGTTTTTTAGTGTTATGTATTTCCGCCATTAGCGGATTGGCTTCGGTAATAACGATGGTATAGGTTTTCATTATTTCGCCTGTTTCTTTATCTACCCAATTATTAAAGATGCCTGCCAGTGCAAATGCTTCATGGTTGGGCAAGCCGATATGATATTTTTGTTTGTTTTTCCCTTTTTCATCCAGCCATTTCCATTCATAAAAACCATCAACAAGCACCAGGCAGCGATTATTAACAGAGCCGCGGAATGAAGGCAGTTCTTTTATCGTTTCTATTTTTGCATTCAATAAATTTTTGCGAAACGATTTACCTTTTGCCCATGTAGGTAGCAAACCCCAGCTGAACATAGCTATTTCCGATGGTTTATCATTTGCTATTACAGGCCTCTACGAGAAATTTCAGAGGGTGTTACTATTAGTGAATATCCCCCTTTTAGAACTATTGATAATAGTTGTTTTCAAAAAAAAAAGTTACCCTCAAGGGTAATTTTGTAACAACGGTAACTTTTAGGGTAACTCTAATAGGTGGAATTAAGTGTTTTTTGATGTTCTATCTAAAAAACACGAAACCAAAAGAAGGCGATTCCAATGGGTTTGATGTATAATTCAGTATTCTTATGTTGTATCTCGCGGAGAGAGAGGGATTCGAACCCTCGGTACCGGTTTCCCAGTACGACAGTTTAGCAAACTGTTCCTTTCGGCCACTCAGGCATCTCTCCAATACCCTTTATTTTAGGGAGTGCAAATGTAGAAAAAGATTTTATATAGTGTTAAGAAAAAACAATGTTAGACAAAATTAAATGCAAATTAATTTTTTATGCCCAATAGACAAGTATAAAAGGATAGTTTATAATAAAAAGAAGTCAGACAGAAATTCTGACTGACCTCCTTTTATTTTTGCACACAATTTCTATCTTACCCCATTCATCATTTTCAATAATTTACTTGAAAGGAAGAAAAGAATTATCGAAGCAATCCCTGCCATTACAACAAATAGCATAAAAAACGAATACAAACTATCAATTGTATATCCAATAAAATTTTTCTTTTTGATTAGAGAACCCTTAAAAACATTGGTGACAATTGAAGCTTTTTCTTCCTTACTTTTTGTTTTTGCAAAAGAAACTAAATCTATACTCACATATTTAACCCCATCAATTACTTCTGCTTTATCCATTTTATTACAAAGTTTATACCCTGAAGCTTGCTGTTGAGATTCGACGGCAGACACAGTTACCATAGTTTCTGGATAATATGAACTTAAAGTACCGGCAAATTTATTTGCTGTTGCCGTTGACAAAAACCAAACACCCATTAATAAAGAAGCGAATTTCACTGGAGCTAATTTATTCACCATCGAAAGACCGATAGGAGACAAACACAATTCTCCAAAAGTGTGAATTAAGTATAAACTAACTAGCCAAATCATACTTACTTTTGTTGATGCATCAATTCCTTTTACACCAAAACCAATGACAACATAACCTACAGCTAATAAAAATAAACCAATTGATTGCTTGAATGGTGAGGCAGGCTCCATATTCCTTTTACCTAAAAAACCCCATATCGCGACGAATACTGGAGCGAAAATAACTATAGCAAGGGCATTTATTGATTGAAAATAACTTGCTGGTATTTCTTTACCGAACAAAGTCCTATTTGTTTGCTCCTCCGCAAAAAAAGTTAAAGCTGCTCCAGCCTGTTCAAATGCTGCCCAAAAGAAGATTACGAAAAAGGCAACAATATATATAACCCAAATTCTCTCTTTTTCTACTTTAGTTAAACTTCTATCTGATATAATAAATCCAGGTCCTGCTATTGAAAGAGAGAAAATAAATGAGCCTATAACGCCCTGCCCAAGAAAAAAGAAAAGTGTAAATAATCCTACTTCAATTAATGACCATGTAATAATTTGTCCGTTTGTAAACTCTTTTTTCACCTCTGCAGTAGTATCTATTTCCACTACTTCTCTTGCTCTATTTGGAGTTGTGCCAATAGGCATACCTTCTGGAGTAACAATGTATTTATCCTTTAAGAAAATAAATAGAGTAAGACTCAATAACATTCCTATACAAGCAGCGAGAAATCCCCATTTAAAATCTGCAGGATTACCGGTATCACCTAAAGTACCACATATTAACGGCGACATAAATGCACCTAAATTAATCCCCATGTAGAAAATAGTAAAAGCAGAATCAATTCGCTTATCTCCTTTTGGATACAACTGTCCAACCATAGTTGATATATTTGGTTTAAAAAAACCATTTCCAATAATCAAAGAAGTCAATCCTACTAACATTAATATCCTTGCTAGGTCAACATTTTGGAAAAAGGAACCACTAGTAAACATAAAGAACTGCCCGATTGCCATCATTATACCACCGATAATAATAGACTTTCTGTTCCCCCAGAATCTATCTGCCATATAACCTCCAATAAGAGGAGTTAAATATACTAATCCTGTGTAACTACCATATATACTGCTACTAAATGCTTTATCATACATTAAAGCCTTGGTTAAAAACAATACAAAAATGGCACGCATACCATAATAACTGAATCGCTCCCACATTTCTGTTACGAACAATACATACAATCCTTTTGGATGACTCTGTTTTACTTCTGACATAAATTTAATTTTATTAATATTTTTATTTGGCGAATATAGGTAAAATATTTAGTGGACAAGTTTCTTACCTTTACTTCACCTATAATTTATTAATTTCGGTATAATTTAATATTATGCAATAAATTTCTTCGAAAATGCCAACCTTTTTATTTTCCAATACTTCCAAAAACTTTCTTCAGTAAATCAGTAACCTGAGCACTAGAATCTTTACGAATCTTCAATTCCTCATTTGCAATCAATTTAAATAATCCTTGCATAGCTCTATCTGTTACATAAGCAGTTAAATCCGGATTTTGCTTTTCAACAAAAGGAATCCTGTTATAGGTTGTAATAACAGGACTCCAATATTTAGTAAGTTCCACTTTATCAATTGCGGCTTGTACAATTGGAGTGAATTTATTCTTTAAATCCGATGTGGTTTTATCCTGTAAATATTGCGTTGCAGCATTATCTGCACCTTTCAATATAGAAAACCCATCACCTATGGAAATTCCTTTCACAGCATTAACAAAAACTGTTGCTGCATCTTTAGCCGCTTCTTCAGCAGCACGATTTAATGTTTCTACAAATTTATCAGTTTGTTCTTTTAAGCCTAGAGCCTCCGCCTCTTCTTTTACTTTCTCCGCTTCAGGAGGAAAAGGAATAAACAGCAAAGGATTTTTATAGTAACCGTCAACCTTGGATGCTAAAGCTGTTGAATTATTTGTCCCAATAGTTAAGGCTTCTTTTAAGCCTTTAATAACTTCGTCATTACTTAACCCTGAATTTCCTCCTGTAGGATTTTTAATTTTATCTGTTGCTTCTTTTGCCGCCGCATCCAGTCGTTGTTGTAACGTCTGACAATAACTTATTTTTAAGGTCACCACACTTAGGGCAATTAATATTATTGTTCTTTTCATATTATTTTTAATTTTACATGATTTTTTCAGGTGGATAAAATTACCAAAAGATTCTTGTATGCAATGGATTTTATTAATATTGTTTGTTTTCATAACTTCTAT
>CAIRRW010000133.1 GCA_903881065.1 uncultured Bacteroidota bacterium | reverse complement strand
TTTTATGGAATTTTAAAAACTCAAATATGAAAGCATTTTTATTAATCGTTGGTTTAATTGTACTCCTATTTTTAATAGGAAGACCTGGAGATTCAGAATTTAATGAATTATTGGGAGCTGTATTATTGATTACAGGTTTTGGTATTGCCTACCTTTATAACAAAATGAAAAATTAATATTATCCAGCAGGCGCGAGTCTTTTCGACTCGTGACACTTATTAAGAGACGTCTCTCCAACGCACAAACCACTTAACCCTTCATAAATACCACCACTCTTCCAACTGCGCCTGATTGTCGTGGAAATCCTTTTTATTTTTTCTTCAAAAATAAAAAGATTGGAACAAAAGCAGGAGGAACTTGCGGAGATGCAGTATGGTGATTCGCCCAACTATTTATTGTTATTTTAATGGTGAGGAATATGTGAAATTACCTTATCACGAATAAATAATTACCTTTGACGTGCATGAGAAATATAAACATTGACCGATAAATAAGAAGGATTGAATGAAGTCGATTTGCTTATTTAGTAGCTATTTTCAGGGTGGGGAAATTCCGTATTATGTAAAGGTTTATCTGGAGGAATTGGGGAATTATTTTGAGGAGGTGGTGTTGCTTACGAATGAAAAAGTGCTTGGTGAAAAGGAAGGGGAATACTTGGCGAAACATGCGATTAAATTGAGGTTGTACGATAATGAAGGGATGGATTTTGGGATGTGGCATAAGGCGTTGAATGAATTTAAGGAGGTGGATTATGACAGGATTGGGTTGATAAATGATTCGTGTATTTTGTTGAAAAGCCTGCAGCCTTTTTTTGATTGGGTAAATTTGTCTTCGTTGGATTATGCGGGTATGATTGCGACTGGGAAGGTGTCGCTGCATATTCAATCTTATTTTCTGGTGGTGAATAAAAATGCGATTGGGCATGTGAGAAGGTTTTTTGAGGTGAACGGAATTAAGAAAACATACAAGGGAATTATTATGAATTATGAAATTGGATTGAGTGAATATTTGCTCGCCAAGGACATGAAAATAGGCGGCTATTATGATTACAGCGCGCGTAAGGATGTTAATCCGGCGTTTATTCTGGCAGGTGAATTGATTAAAAAAGGCAGCCCGATTATTAAAAAGAAAATACTTTCGCATACGTATTATGTGGGTGATTATTTGACTTGGTTCAGGAATAATTTTATTATTGATCATCGTTATTATGTTGCTTTGATAAAGGATGTGTGCAAAGGGAATTTAATTGTGGATATTGATAAAGTGGTGCTGGAAGTGCAGGGTGGCGCATCGTTGAGTTATATAAGGAAATATAATTTCGGACTGGCGGTGTATAAAATACTTAGTAAAAGTTTTATTTTAAAATTTATATTTCATCAATTAATTCTGTTGAGAAGAAGATTGAGAAAGGAAGAGAAATGAGTGGATTGATGGGAAAGAAAAACATTTTATTTCTGCTGGTAAATTATTTCAATGAAAGGGAAGTGGCGGAATTTGTTACTTCTCAACTGGGTAAATATTTGAATGGTGATGTTCACATTATTATAACTGACAATGGCAGCAAAGATGCTGAAACATTGAAACAACTGGCTGCCAGGTATGAAAATGTAACGGTGGTGAAACCTGATAAAAACCTTGGTTACTTTGGTGCTGCTAACTTTGGATTGAGTTGTTACCTGATTAAAAATGTTGATTTGCCTGCCGCTGTTATTGTATGCAATACTGATATTGAGTTTGTAAATACTGATTTTATTGGTGATTTGAATAAGGTGATGAATGAAAAACAATTTGACGTGATGGGACCTGATATTTATTCTACATTTATGAAATATCATCAGAACCCATACATCATAAATAGAATAAGCGCAGGGAAAATGAAGTTGTATAAATTTGTTACTTCGATTACGTTATTTTATTCAATGTTTACGCTGCTTCATTTGATAAAAGGTAAATTATTTAAATCGAATGTAAAAAGTAAAGTGAATAAACCGATGGATACATACGCTGTTCATGGGTCGTTTATGATTTTTAATAAAACGGATTTTGATAAAGGAGGAATTTTAAATTATCCTTCGTTTTTATTTGGCGAAGAATTATTTGTGGCTGAATTGGGATTGAAATTAGGATTGAAAACAGTGTATGAACCGTCGTTGATTGTAAATCATTTTCAGAATTCGACTACAGGAATATTCAAGACGGCTAAATCTGTAAGGTTTTTACACGAATCATATTCCTATTTATTAAAAACATTTTTTGCTTCAGAATATAAATAAATGAGTGCTCAACCATTGATAACAGTGTTATGTCCTGCATATAATGAAGCAAATTATATTGAGAATGTATTGCGTTTTTATGTTGAAGCATTGCCGGCAGACAAAGAATTATTTATTATTGATGGCGGCTCAACAGATGGTACAATTGCAATAATTGAGAAGTGGGCATCGAAAGATAAATCAATTCATTTACTGAATAATCCTCATAAATATGTGCCTCATGCATTGAACATTGGATTGAAAGCAACGACAGGTAAAATTGTTGTAAGGCTTGATGCGCATACCGTTTACGCGAAAGATTATTTCGAAAAGATTATTGAAACATTTAATAATACTGGTGCAGATATTGTTGGTGGCCCGATGAATCCTGTTGGTGAAACGGTGATACAGAAAGCAATTGCTTATGCAACTTCGGGCTGGTTTGGTATTGGCAACAGTAAGTTTCATGATGTAAATTACAGCGGCTATGTGGATAGTGTATATTTAGGGGCTTGGAAGCGAGAGATATTTAATGATGTTGGTTATTTTGATGAGCAGATGATGCGTAACCAGGATGATGAATTTCATTACCGCGCGAAGAGTAAAGGCAAAACTATTTATTTGAATTCGGAAATTAAATCAACTTATTTCCCTCGGTCTTCGTATGGTAAACTGTTTAAACAGTATTTTCAATATGGCTTGTATAAGCCGCTGGTGGTGAAGAAGATTAAATCGGAAGTAAAAATCAGGCACTTAATTCCATTATTTTTTGTGTTGTATATTTTCAGTCTGACAGCGGCATTTAAATTTCCTATTCTTATTTTGCCATTGTTGTTATATTTGTTGATTGATATGTATAGCGCATTTATTAATAATCAAACAGTGGCAGTGAAAATCGCATCCATATTGGTATATCCTACGTTGCATTTTTCATACGGACTGGGGTTTTTATTAGGATTATTTAAACAACCAAAGAAATAAGAATGAATTTAGACAGAAATAGTATACATCAGAAGTTGCATGTTATTCTGTCTTTGTGCATTGCTTTCTTTTTGCCGATTGCCCGTCTTGTGCCTATCTTTATTGCTTTAATGCTTTTGAATTGGCTTGTTGAAGGCGACTTTAAAAATAAATTTCAGGCAATAATAAGAAACAAATATGCTTTATTGTTTATTGCTTTTTATCTGGTGCATTTAGTTGGTTTGATTTATACGGATAATATAAATTCAGGCTCATTTGATGTTCAGGTGAAATTTTCATTGATTGTTTTTCCATTGATTTTATCAAGTAAACCGTTTAGTGTAAAAGAAAAAACGAATGTATTTTTTGCTTTAACAGCAGGATGTATAGCATCAATGGTTATAATGTTTGCAAGAGCAACGTATCTTTATTTTTCAATTGGTGAAAATGATTTCTTTTATGAAAACCTTTCATCGTATTTGATTCACCCTAGTTATTTTTCAATGTATTTGAATGTTGCAATTGCATGGCTTACAATAAATGTTTCTTTAAATAACTTTGAAGGTAAACGCTTTTCGAATGGAATTGCAGTGCTGATTATCGTTTTGTTTTCAGGAATGATTTTAATGTTGTCTTCCAAGTTGGGTATTATTACTATGGTTTTACTTTATGTTGGATTAATTATTTATTATATTATTCATAAACGGAAATATATTATTGGCTTGGCAGGACTTGGAATAATTGCCATCTCAATTTTTGTTGTGATGAATTATGTTCCTGCAATTTCGGATAGAATTAACAGGGCATTGGATGCTGTAACAAATGCTAATCCTAATGAAACGGAAGTGGAAAGTACAGCTGTAAGGTTATTGGTTTGGAAGGCTGCAACACAGGTAATTTCTGATAATTTAATTATCGGGACTGGAACTGGTGATGCTAAAGATGAATTGATGGCTGAGTATAAAACCAGAGGAATGACGGGTGCACTTGCCCATGAATTGAATGCGCATAATGAATTTCTACAGGTATTTGTATCCCTTGGAATAATTGGTTTTATTTTGTTATTAGGCAATTTATATTTCCCATTATTTTTTGCATTTAAAGAAGGCAATATCATTTATCTTCTTTTTCTGCTGATTGTTTCTTTAAACTTTCTGACAGAATCAATGTTTGAAACGCAGGCAGGAGTTATGTTTTATGCGTTCTTTAATTCATTGCTTTGTTTTCATAAATCACGCAAATCAAATTCTTAACTTAATATTATGATACCATTTTCACCACCACGAATCGACCAGAAAATTATTGACGAAGTAACTAAAGTCCTTAAATCAGGCTGGATTACAACTGGTCCGCAAACAAAATTATTTGAAAAGGAACTGACTAAATATTGTGGCAACAAAGCAACATTATGTCTGAATAGTGCTACCGCCGGGCTTGAAATTATGTTGCGCTGGTATGGAGTAAAGGAAGGAGACGAAGTGATTTTGCCGGCTTATACTTATTCCGCAACTGCTAATGTAGTGATGCATTGCGGAGCTACGCCAGTTTTTGTTGATGTTAATGCAAATGATTTTAATATTTCTTCTGCGAATATTGAAAAGGCAATTACATCAAAAACAAAAGTAATTATGCCTGTTGACTTTGCAGGTTATCCTTGCGATTACGATGCGATAAACGCTTTGGCAGTTAAGCATAAAGATAAATTTAAACTGGAAACAGAAGAGCAGAAAATTCTTGGAAGGATTTTAATTCTTTCCGATTCGGCTCACTCAATTGGTGCTTGGTATAAGGGGAAACGGGCAGGTTCGTTAACTGATATTTCTGTATTTTCTTTTCACGCAGTTAAAAATTTAACTACTGCAGAAGGAGGCTCTATTGCATTAAATCTTCCTGCTCCATTTGATAATGAAGCTGTTTATAAATCATTGTGCGTGAAAACGCTTCACGGGCAGGATAAGGATGCGCTGGCTAAAACACAGAAAGGTAATTGGCGATATGATATTGTTGAAGCCGGTTATAAATGCAACATGACTGATATTATGGCTGCTATTGGTTTGGTTGAATTGGAAAGGTATGAT
>CAIRRW010000132.1 GCA_903881065.1 uncultured Bacteroidota bacterium | reverse complement strand
GCAGACTATCGCGACTAATTTCAATATTAAGTATAGTTGTGCTACAGGATATGGTCGCAAGCATTTCGCGAATACTGATATTGTGAAAACAGAAATCAATTGCGCTGCAGCTGCAGTATCATTTGTATATCCGGGAGAGAAAAATATTATTGACATTGGAGGTGAAGACATTAAAATTATCCGCTGTGATAAAGATAATAATGTGATGAATTTTTACATGAATGATAAATGTGCTGCCGGCACAGGCTCATTCCTTGCGGAGATTGCAGAGCGAGCCAACATTAATATTTCCGAGATGAGCAGCATGGCATCCTTATCAAAATACGATAAAGAACTCAATAGTTTTTGCACTGTTTTCGCTAAGACAGAAATAATGAATTGGATTTTTGATGGCATGACCAATGAAGATATTTCAAAGGGAATTTATATTTCCATTGCTAACAAAGTTGCTAAAATGCGCCTTGATCCGGGCATTCCAACGTATATGATTGGTGGTGTAATAGCGCATCATCCTTATCTACAAACATTGCTGAACGATACATTCAGAAAAGATATACAGATTGTTGATAGCCCCCAACACGTTGTATCTTATGGCGCAGCGGTGATTGCACAACAGAATTATCTCAAGAAAAATATTGAAACAGAAGAAGAAGAATTAATTACTAAATAATAAAAAAACATGAAAGGATTTCACGACAAGAAAAAAGGAATAGCAATTACCTATGATAATATTTACCTTGTAAATGGTGCACGTACCCCGTTTGGCAAGCTTTGCGGAACATTAGGGAATGTATCGCCAACCGATTTGGGGATTTATGCAACTCGCGAAGCACTAAAGAAATCAGGTATTACGGGCGATGATATTGACCAAGTGATGTATGCAAATATTGGACAAAGTAGTGCCGATACTTATTTTCTCCCTCGTCATATTGCTTTGTATTCAGGCATTCCACAGGAAATCCCTGCAATAATGTTGCAGCGCATCTGCGGTTCAGGATTTGAAACAATCATTTCGGGAGCGGAACAAATTACTTTAGGAAAGGCTAATTCGGCTTTGTGTGGCGGAACAGAGAACATGACACTTTCGCCAACTGTTAGTTTTGGAAACAGAAATGGATATGCTCTTGGCAAAATTAATTTTCAGGATATGCTTTGGGAAGCGCTGAACGACACTGCTGCCGTACCAATGGGATGCACTGCCGAAAATGTTGCAACCAAACATGGCATCACAAAAGACGATGCAAATACATTTGCCAAACTTTCCATTGACAGATACATTGCTGCAAAAGCTCGTGGATACTTTGATGACGAAGTGGTGAAAATGAATTCAACTGTGTTTGAAATAGAAGGATTAAATCCTCGCAAAGTGTATCTTCCTAAAAATACTGTTGACTTTGTAACTGACGAAAATGTTCGTCCTGCTGATTTAGCAGCTATGGCGAAATTACCTTCTGTATTTGCCAGAGATGGTGTGCAAACTGCTGCTAACTCAAGCGGTATTGTGGATGGTGCGGCTTCTGTGGTAGTTGGAAATGGAGATTTTGTGAAAGCGAAAGGCTTGAAACCTTTATCTCGTATTGTTGCTTCTGCGACAAGTGCTTTGGACCCAAGAGTAATGGGATTAGGTCCTGTGCCTTCCATCCGTTTATTGCTTGAAGTGGCAGGTTTAAAATTATCCGATATTGGATTAATAGAAATCAATGAAGCATTTGCTGCTCAGTTTATAGGCTGTGAGCGCGAATTGGGCTTGGACAGAAATATCTGCAACGTGAATGGCGGTGCAATAGCGCTTGGACATCCGCTAGGAGCAACAGGTACACGGTTGTCGTTAACTATTTCACGTGAGATGAAAGCGAGAAAAGTGAGATATGGTGTTGCTTCTGCCTGCATAGGTGGCGGACAAGGAACTGCTATTTTGTTTGAAAATACCGATTATTAACACTACTTTATTTCATTTGGGCGAATCAACATTCTGCCCACCAAAAAAGATTGGAACCCTCTTGCAGCCTATGCTGAGTTTGTCGAAGTATTTCCACTGCAATCCGGCGCAGGTGCAAGTTTTGAGTTCTTCATAAAGTTATAAATAATTGCAAGCAGTAAATGCCCAACTAAGTTAGTCTAGATGTCACAATGCATCTTGTCAAATCTCCATATTTCCTCGCCTTATTATATAGTGGGATATTTTTACCTCAATTCATCCATATTTGTCTGTTCTGCCAAAACGACCTTAGCTTGGCAAAAAACATCCTATGGCACCCATTTAACGTCCTATGGCAAATCCCATTGCTCATCGACACCCAATTTTTCAATCGACAGGTCATATCCTCGTCGACAACTCAATTCATCATCGACAACTTTTAACAATTAATAATCATAAATAAATTAAATTAGCATGACAAAAACAGAACAAGCAAAACTAACAAAACTCAATGGAACATCCTCCTTCATGGCCGACAATTATGCACTTTGGGTCACAGGCCATTAATAGTTACCGCCAATTCCAACTATGACAATGCCTTCAAAGAGACCACCAACAGGACTTTTTTATGAAACTAAGCTCAAAGCCAACCGAATTAAGATTATTTTTGCTGATTAAAAGAAGGCAAGCCATTTTATAAATTAAGAAATAGGGAAAAGAATATGAACTCGGATTTTGAAAAGTTTTTTCATGAACAAATGAATCATTGTGTAAAATGCCATGCGCCAAGGAAGGTGATGGATTTTGAAAGTTTGCCTAATGATATAAAATTGGGCTTTGTGGCGAAAAAGGATATGGCTGAATATTTTCTTTTTTGTCCCGAATGTGGCAATTATGTCATGCTTACAAAGCCAGGGATGGAATAAACAGTAAAGCCTTGCATTTAGCAGGGCTTTTTATTTGAATAAACTTAAATAAGTACTACTTTTGAAGAAATATAATACACGATGAAAGGAAAACTCAGTAAGATAAGCACGTTAGCTCCTCATAAACTAAATAAGGAACAAACCAAAAAAGAGCTGATAAAATTAAAAATAAGACTGGAGGAGTTACAAAACCTTCTATTTGCAGAAAGTAAACATTCGCTTCTTGTAATAATTCAAGGCATGGATGGCTCGGGCAAGGATGGTGTGGTGCGCAATGTATTTGAAACGGTAAACCCAATGGGATGTCGCGTATTTGCTTTTAAAGCTCCTTCTCCCCTTGAGATGAAACATGATTTTCTTTGGCGAATCCATCACGAGGCTCCCGAAAAAGGAATGATACATATTTTCAACCGTTCACACTATGAGGATGTGTTGATACAGAAGGTACATAACTGGGTATCCGACGATATTATAAAACAAAGGTTTGAACATATTAATAATTTCGAAAAATTATTAACAGACAGCGGTACCACAATTGTTAAATTTTATTTGCACGTTTCGAAAGAAGAGCAATTGATGAGGTTGGAGGAAAGGATGAGCGATAAAACCAAAATGTGGAAATACAATGAGAATGATTTAAAAGAACGTGAGTTTTGGAGTGAATATATGAAAGCATACGAAACTGTATTCGATAATTGTTCTAAATATTCCAATTGGCATATTATTCCTTCCGACCAAAATTGGTTCAAAGAATACATAATTGCGACAAAAATTGTGAAAATTTTGGAAGACTTCAAAATGAAATTCCCAGGATTAAAAAAATAGTTCCTTTCTCAATATTTTAAATAGAAACAAACGCTTTTTGGATCGTAAAATTTATTTATAAAAACCATGCAACCATTTCACTATAAAAAGCATCATTTAGATGTTAGACATAAAATGGTTTAAAAAAACATTAAATATTATCTATCAACTTATGAAACAAATTGTACTTATTATTTTACTTTCACTCATCTGTCATTCAGTTGTAAAGGCTCAAATAAAGGCGGATACAACACTTAACAAGTGTTATACCATTGATGGAACTTACCAAATTCAGGTTATTAATTCGCGTTCGCAACCCTTAATGCCTGTCAATTTGAATAAGATTGTACTTGAAAACAGGGATGCTACAAAAGTGAAATATATTCCACTTGGGTCAATAGTAAGGTTAATGATATTTCCTCTGTCCGAAATTAATAAGCCAGATTTTAAACCATTGGACAAAATTGGATACATTAGCGAGTAATGAATTTACAAAATAGCATATTACCCTGAAATGAAAAAACTACTTACCATACTTTCACTAATTCTGATAAAATTTGCTTTTGGACAAGCGCCGGCAAATGATAATTGCTCGACGCCACAAGTAATTACCATTCCTTCATCAGGTAATATTTGTATCAACTCTACTAACGTAAATGCTACAAGTGATTTAACATTATTTAATTGCCAAACTACAGGTTCAAACGACCATGATGTGTGGTTTACTTTTATTGCTACTGGTTCACAAAATACCGTTGTCGTTACTCCAAATGGTGGAACTCCGGCTCATCAGATAGCCGTTTCAATTTCAAATACTAACTGTGCCTCAGGTGCATATAATGTTTGTAACGCAAGTGCCACAAATGCTGGAGCGGCAACAGTTACTTATACTTATACTCCAGGTGCTCAAATATTAGTAAATATTGCCACGAATGGTACAGACGGTACATTTTCAGTTTGTATTACTTCTATTACACCTCCTCCGGCTCCAGGCAGTTCTTGTGCGACAGCTACTCCGTTATGCAATCTGAATAGTTTTACAGTTAACCCATTGCCGGCTAATACAAATGGGCTTCAACCTCCTTGTTTTTTAGTAAGTCTTCAACGACCAATGTTTTATCAGTTTACGGTAGGTGCTACAGGAACTTGTGCCTGGCTTGCAACACCACTTGGGGCTGTAGAGTATGATTGGGCGATGTACAATATTACAGCAGGCTGTCCGGGTACGTTGACAGCTTGTAATTATCATTATGCTTTTGGTGTAGGAGCTCCAATAGGAATGTCCCCGGCTTCTGCCACAGCTTGCCCAATTAATAGTGGTGGAGGAAATGTTAATAGGGAAATTTGCCCGTCAGTTACAGTTGTGGCAGGTCAAACGTATCTTTTGGTTATTGATGGATTTAGTGCCTCAACCACAGGTTTTAATTTTAATTGGACAGGTAGTACTTTTCAGATGGCCCCAACAGCAAACTTTACAGTTACACCAAGTACATCCTGTGGCTCGGAAACTGCAACTTTTACAAATACAAGTGTTCCTACCGGTAATACGTATGCCTGGACTTTTGGCGACGGAACAACTTCTGTTGTTGCTAGTCCGCCTGCTCACAGTTATCCCACTCCAGGCACTTATTTAATTTCATTAACAGCTCAAACTGCTGCAGGTTGCACAAGTACAGGTTCAGGAAGTGTTTTGGTCAAACCTATTCCTACTATGACAGTACCTGCGAATGTTACGGTATGTCCTGCTGCGGTAGTTCCTGCTGATGCTTTTGTAAGTTCGCCTACAGGAGCTACTTTTGCTTGGGCAAATTCAAATACTGCAATAGGGTTAGCAGCTAGTGGCATTGGCAATAGGCCTTCATTTACCGCTACCAATGCTACTGCATCAGCAATTACATCAACAATTACAATTACTCCTACACTAAATGGCTGCGTTGGAACACCAGTAACGTATACACTAACAGTTAATCCATTACCATTAGTAACAGTAAATTCACCAACTATTTGTGCTGGACAGGGAGCCACACTTACAGCCAATACGGCAACTTCGTTTACCTGGTCAGCGGGAGCAACTTCTACTGGGGTTAACACAGCCACTGCTTCG
>CAIRRW010000131.1 GCA_903881065.1 uncultured Bacteroidota bacterium | reverse complement strand
GGGGAGGGGAGCCTTTGTGTGACGCGCTATATTTTATATGGATTTGTCACCTATCACCCCCTCTCCTTTTTTCAAGGAGAGGGGATGAAGGGGTGTGGTCGGACATGAGGAATTTATTCTTAGTGTTCTTAGTGCCTTAGTGGTGAAAAGAAAAACTAGTAGTGAAAAGAAATTGAATTTATCCTCCCAGTTTAAAACCTAAACTACTACCTCTGGAAGGTTTATTTTCGATGTCAAATTCCTTAACATCATCAATAATTAAAAGCTGCAATTGTTCGGCAGTTCTTTCGGATGCAGGGATTCCTGCCAATCGTAAATTTTGGTTTTTAATTGATTCACCGATAACCTGTCGCACTGTTCTGGCATTGCCAAAATATTTATCTCTGTTGGAATAAATTATTTCAAAATACTTTTTCAAATGTGCTTCTGCTTCAGCATCTGCAATCATATTTTCGGCAACCAACATTGATTTTGCAATCACAAGCATTTCTTCCGGCAAATAATCCATGAACTGAAATGTACGGTCGAAGCGCGATTTAAAACCGGGATTTGAATTAATAAACTCAATCATATTTTCGGGATAACCGGCTACTATCACTCCAAATTTACCTCTTAAATCTTCCATTCTTTTTAATATTATTTGAATGGCTTCCATCCCGAAATCATTGGTTACACCGCTATTTGTTAACGAATATGCTTCATCAATAAATAAAATTCCGCCTTGTGCCTTCTCTATTTCTGCACCTGTTTTTATAGCTGTCTGTCCAACAAAACCTGCTACCAACGTTTCTCTATCCACTTCTACCACATGTCCTTTTGATAACAATCCAAGGCCCTTATAAATTTTTGAAACAATACGTGCAATGGTTGTTTTACCGGTACCGGGATTGCCGGTAAAAATACTATGCAACGAAAGTTTGTTCAATAAATCTTTTCCAGTTTCCTTGTAGAACCTTGCAAGGATAACCAGTTCATTGATTTCCTTTTTAATATTATTCATTCCGGTTAGCGCATTTAATTCAGCTAAACCTTCCGCCAATAATTCTTCGTTTGTTTTTTCAGGTTTTATTTCCTGCGCTACAGTTGGCTGAATATGGGCTTCTTCAGCTGTTGTAAGAAATTGAGTTGCTCCTTCTTCATTTGTTTCACCAATCTGAAAAGGTACCAGCGCAACAAGTGTATCCATAAAAACAATTTCAACAGTATATTTATCATCTTTCCAGGTGCCTGCAGTTTCGCTTCCCCAGCCCGAATCGAACGTAAATAATAAGTCCTGCTGATTCTGTTCTATCTTTCCAAGACGCATGCTTTGTCCTTTCGGCTGACCTGCATCATCATAAAAATTAAAGAAAAATTCATAATTCCAATCCTGTGCAGTCTTCGTTTTTATCTTAAATTCTACCCATAAATAAGGCGTTTGGTCACGATTGAATTTCTTTAAATAGGTTCTATTGGTTTGATTCCATCCATCAAATTTACCTGCAAATAATTTAACCGACTCAACAGAAAAATAGGGATTTACCGTGGCAGTAACTTTACCTGCATCAGTGATAAAAAATGTTCGTCCTCCAACAAATTCATCATCAATATATGCTTCCCAGATATAATTACCTTTCAGCCAAAACGTACCTTCTGTGGGCGTTCCCCAGCCATCGCGCACATACACAATATTATCATCCATCTTTATTGTCTGTGTAGAAACCAGACAACACAGCTCTTTGCGGGTAGTACCTTCGAGCAAAAAAGATTTTAATGTAACCTTTGCAGTCCACTCGCGCTCGTCAAATAATTTATTGTAAAATGAAAACTCTGTTCGTATATATGTCGTTTCCATTCTGTCGAAAACAGTACGGTATTTCTTCGTTGCATTCGCCATCCATTCGTCCGACGAATACACTTTTACATCCTTAAACTTATAATTTTTTGTCATCAATAAATCTGCTTCTCAATTAAGTGTTTTACTAGTTACAGGATTTGCATACATCTTAATAAACAAATTAAATAATACATCCTTTTCACCCTCCAGCATTTTAATTTTCGAATTAATATAATCCATAAAATTATCTTTTTCTTTTTGCGAATAGTATTCCGAATAGTGTGCATTGTTATTCAAAATATCGGCAGCAATATAATTCACGGGCCATACTTTATAGTCATTGTAAATTTGCTGATCCACCCATGTTGTCAACTGTTTCAGCTTGTCGTTATCATTGCTACTTTTTTCGAAAGTCTGCAATTCTTCCACAATTGGTTTTCCAACTTCCATGTGAATTCTTCCTTTGGGCTGAATTATGCCGGTAAGAATACTGTTCAAATCTTCGCCCGGTGCTTTAATATATTTGGTATGTAATCCCGAAAGGTATAACTCCTGAACCTTAAG
>CAIRRW010000130.1 GCA_903881065.1 uncultured Bacteroidota bacterium | reverse complement strand
TTTTCTCTTCTTTCTTTTCTCCTTTTTTCTCTCCTTTTTTCTCGTCTTTCTTGTCAGCTTTCTTTTCGTCTTTCTTGTCAGCTTTTTTCTCTTCTTTTTTCTCTGTTTTTACAGGTTCTTGTTTTTTCTCTTGTGTTTGACCAGCAAACGTAACTGTTGAGAATAATACTGCAGCAGCTACTACTAATGTTACTTTTTTCATTTTTTTGTTTTTTTTAGGTTAATTATTAAATTAAATTTTTATATTTCAGGGTAAGCCAATTACCGTACCACAAATTTTAAAATGGAGTTTATGAACGAATTTTGGCTTAATTTAACATTTGGGCGATTTTGTTTTAGCAACCTAATTTACTTGCAAAACCCATTGAAATGCTTGGATCTATTAAAGCTTTGACAAAATTGTTCAGCATTAATTAATAAGAAAGTTGGAGTGCCAATAATTTTATTACTTTTGCGTTCCTTAAAAAAATAACAATAAACATATCAAATAAAAAACAAGAACATGGATATTATTCAGGAGAATATTGATGAAGTGAATGCAGTATTAAAGGTTAAAGTAACGGAGAATGATTATTTGCCTAAAGTTGAAAATGAATTAAAGAACTATCAGAAGAAGGCCAATATTCCAGGTTTCCGACCGGGCAAAGTGCCAGCAGGAATGATTAAGAAAAGATTTTTCAAATCGGTGATGGTTGATGAAATAAACAGATTGTTAATGGATTCATTGAACACCTATTTAAGTGAAAATAAAGTGGAAGTATTAGGCAACCCTTTACCTAAGAGAGACGAAAACAATATCATTGATTGGGATAACCAAAAGGATTTTGAATTTACATACGAAATGGGATTGGCACCAAAGTTTACTGTTGAACTTTCTGGTAAAGACAAATTTACTTATGCTACTGTAAAAGTGGATGAAGATTTAATAAGTAAATATGTATCTGATGTTGCAAAACGCTACGGAAAGGTAGAACAAACTGAGGTTTCGGCTGAAGGTGATTTATTGAACGGTGATTTTGTGGAGTTGGATTCAAATGGTGAAATACTTCCTGGAGGAATTTTCAAAACAGGTTCATTGTTTTTGGATAAAGTAAAAGACGAGGCTACTAAAAAAGCATTGATTGGTTTTAAAATAGAAGATAAGGTAGTGGTGGATGGAAAACATTTATCAGAAAACAAAGTGGATCTTGCTGCTTTGCTTGGTATTGATAAAGAAAAAGCGGAAACACTTGACTGCAAACTTCAGTTTACTATTAAAGGTATTACCCGCCTTGGTGCTGCTGAAATTAATCAGGAATTTTTTGATAAATTGTATGGTGCAGGAAATGTAACAAGTGAAGAAGAATTCAGATTGAAAATCAAAGGAGAATTGGTTTCCATGTTTGTGAATGATAGCGACCGCAAGTTCTACAACGATGTGGTAGAGCATTTAATGAAGAAGATTACTTTTAATCTTCCAAATGAATTTTTGAAACGCTGGATACTTAATACCAACGATAAACCTATCACTCCTGAACAGTTGGAAGTGGAATATGATAATTATTCTCAAGCTATGAAATGGCAATTGATAGAGAATAAAATTATTAAGGACAACGGAATAAAAGTTACCAATGAAGAAATTGTAGATGATGTGAAAGGCCTAATCATAAGCCAATACAGCCAAATGGGATTCCAACCTTCGGATGAAGAAATGGATGAGACTGTGAAAAGTGTATTGAAAAACGAGGAGGAAGCAAAGAAGATATTTGAGAAGCTTTACGGACAAAAAGTTATGGAATTATTCAAGACAACATTTACATTGGAGAATAAAGAAATGGCTTATGATGATTTCTTTAAAACTAGCAAATAGTCATAAATAATTTTTAGGTGTAGTTTTTGTTTGTACATTTAAACAAAATATTTAACTAATAAACAGTAATAATTAATAAATAAACAAGTATAATTATGTTTAACAACAACGAATTTCGCAAGTATGCTGTAAAGCACAGAGGGATCAGTGGAACTACATTTGATTCGTACACACGCCATAATGTTACAAGTATGACACCTTATATTATAGAGGAACGTCAGTTGAACGTAGCACAGATGGACGTTTTCTCCCGTTTGATGATGGATAGAATCATTTTCCTTGGAACAGGAATTGATGATCAGGTAGCTAATATTATTCAGGCTCAGTTGTTGTTTTTACAATCAGTAGATGCTAAAAGAGATATTCAGATTTATTTGAATAGTCCGGGCGGCTCTGTTTATGCAGGATTGGGAATTTATGATACTATGCAATATATAGCTCCTGATGTTGCAACTATTTGTACTGGTATGGCTGCTTCAATGGGTGCCGTGCTTATGTGTGCAGGTACAAAAGGCAAACGTGCAGCTTTAAAACATGCCCGTGTGATGATTCATCAACCGATGGGTGGTGCAGAAGGACAAGCTTCGGATATTGAAATTACTGCAAAGGAAATTCAGAAGTTAAAGAAAGAATTATATGAAATAATTGCTAAACACAGTGGACAGACGTATGAGAAAGTATGGGCTGACAGTGACCGTGATTATTGGATGACATCTGAAGAAGCAAAAGCTTATGGAATGGTGGATGAACTTTTAATTAAGACTAAATAGAGAGTTGGGAAATTAGAGAAATGGAGAATTATGATGTACTTCGTAATTCTCCATTTTCCTTTTGTACAAATCAACAAATCACTAATAAATAATAATGGCTAAGGAAGATAAAGAGATAAAATGTTCGTTTTGTGGTCGCAATAAACAGGATACGGATGTATTGATTGCCGGTATCACCGGGCATATTTGTAACCACTGCGTTATTCAGGCGCAAACGATTGTGCGGGATGAAGTGAGCAGCCGTGCCAATTCGTCTATTTTTAGTGCGCTGCATTTGTTGAAACCGTATGATATTAAAAAACATTTGGATGAATATGTAATTGGGCAGGATGAAGCAAAGAAGGTATTGTCGGTGGCTGTTTACAATCATTACAAACGATTGATACAATCAACGGTGAAGACATCGCTAAAAGATGAAATTGAAATAGATAAATCTAATGTGATAATGGTGGGCGAAACTGGAACAGGAAAAACGTTACTTGCCCGCACTATTGCCAAGGTGTTGAATGTGCCCTTCTGTATTGCTGATGCTACTGTATTAACAGAAGCTGGATATGTGGGGGAAGATGTGGAAAGTATTTTATCACGCTTATTGCAAGCGGCAGATTTTGATGTTTCGGCGGCGGAACGGGGAATTGTATTTATTGATGAGTTGGATAAAATTGCCCGCAAGAGTGATAATCCTTCTATTACGCGTGATGTTTCGGGCGAAGGAGTACAACAGGGATTGTTGAAATTGCTTGAAGGTTCTATTGTTTCTGTTCCTCCGCAAGGCGGAAGAAAACATCCTGAACAGAAAATGATTCAGGTGAATACCAAAAATATATTATTTATTTGCGGCGGGGCTTTTGACGGCATTACCCGTAACATTGGTAACCGCTTGAATACACAGGCAATTGGATATGCTGTGGATAAAGAGACGGCAAGTATCGACAGAGATAATTTGTTGCAATATGTTTCTCCGCAGGATTTAAAAAGTTTTGGACTGATACCTGAATTAATAGGCCGTTTGCCAGTACTTACTTATTTGAGTCCGCTGGATGCCCCTACATTATTGAGAATATTGAGTGAACCGAAAAATGCGTTGGTAAAACAATACACTCATTTATTTGAAATGGATGGAGTGAAATTGAAATTCGAGAAAGGTGTTTTGGATTTTATTGTGGAAAAAGCAATGGAATTTAAACTCGGCGCAAGAGGTTTACGTTCTATCTGCGAAGCAATAATGATGGATATGATGTTTGATACACCTTCGGATTCGACTACAAAGGAACTTAGTATTTCGCTGAGGTATGCGAAAGATAAATTGAAGAAATCGACGCTGAATAAATTGAAAGTAGCGTAAGCTGTTTTCTTTAATATTAGGAGAACCATAGCCGCTTAAAAGTGGCAATGGTTTTTTTGTTCCAAGTTAATAAGTTAGCTAACTTATTAACTTAAAACTAAATTATAGTTACCGAAAAGGGCAATCCATCTTTACACGATTTTGTTTATACATTAATTAATATAGATTGTTGTCTTTTATCCTCCACGCTCACAATCCTCGAGCGTTATTATTTCAGTCAATCGTTAGTTTTTATGTTATTTCCGCCCAACTTCAACGCAGCTACTCCGAACTACAGAGCAGCTATTCCGAACTACAGAGCAGCTATTCCGAACTACAGAGCAGCTACTCCGAACTACAAGGCAGCTACTCCGAACTACAGAGCAGCTACTCCAAACTACAGAGCAGCTACTCCAAACTATAGAGCAGCTATTTCAAACTTCAAGGCAGCTATTCCGAACTATAAGGCGGATACCTTGCGTTAAAGTTCGGCGGCTTTTTGTTGTTTTCTGGTTTTTCGGCTATTCATTTACCTTTAATCTACACTACTATTATTACAATATTAAAAAGAACGTTGATTTTGATAGTGCAATACTACCAAAAGCATTTTGGATGGATATAAATACTATTTTGAAAATAAGTTCTTTTTACTTTTTCTTAAAAAAAAAGAAACAGGGCAAATGTACTATGCCCATTTGCGCCAGTAGGTGTGTTGGAAAAAGAAAAGGTAATCGACCACGCAATTGCCAGTCGCCCCTCGGTACCTTTTCGGACTTGAGCGTAGCTCGTAGGGGAGGGTTGTGGATTGAATGATTGAATAAGGTGAGGAAATTATATTACTTTTACTGTTGGTAAAAATACTTTATAAGTTGACTTTTCTTTACAAACGAAATAAACAACAATTTGGAAATTAAAAATTTATTCAAAGAGTTTTAAAAATCATTTTCAGGAATACCACATATTGATTTAATGTTTAATAATTCTGGAATGACAAATGATTTTGCAAAGTTGGATTATGGTTTTTTTCCTCTTGGTTCGGGCATACTCGCAGAAAACAGTAAAATAGATATAGCTAAAATGGATAATTGTAAAATCATGGTTTTAGGTAATGACTTTGGAACAAAAGCGTATCTAAATAAAATTAAAAACCATAAAGAAGAAGAAACAAATCCAACTATACGATACCTAATTCAAAATACAGGCCTTGGATTAAATCCTTAAACCACATTTTTCACAAACTTATTTATGTGTTTACGTATTGAGGGCAAAATGACCGGCAAGAAAAAGGTAACAGCTGAATTTTAAAAAGTATATTTTCACTTTTTGCAAATTCAACTAAATTTTATTAATCCACAAATTGTTTTATGTTTAGGGGGAGAGGTTGGACAAGCTCTTGCAGAAAAAGATGAATTTTCGGTTTTTTTATTTATGAATAACATAGTGAAAACTTCAAACTTATTCTTTTGGAAAAGAACATATATTTTAATTCCACATCCTTCATACGCTCATATAAATTGTAAAAAGTTCAATACATTAAAAAAAATTAAAATTTATTTGATATGAAACTAAAATCAATTTTTACAATAATATTTGCTACTACTTCTGCCCTCGTCGGTGTTCCAAAATAATAAGTAGGAAATTGCCTTAACTGTTGTTTTTTCGCCTGCGAATGCCCCTTAAACAAAAACAAAAAACTCTTCACAAATAGTCGTGAAGAGTTTTTTATTTTAAAATTCGTTATAATTTTCTATTCGAAATATTCCTTCATCCGTTCGAAGAAACCTTTGTCTTTCCGGGAAGGTTTTGGTTTAAAGTTCTCTGCTTCACGGAGGTCTTCCATTATTTTCTTTTCATCTTTGGTTAGATGCTGAGGTGTCCAAACGTTTATGTTTACTAAAATATCACCACGTGAATAGCTGTTTACTTCAGGCAAGCCTTTAGCTTTGAGGCGTAATACCTTTCCGCTTTGTGTGCCGGGTTCAATTTTCACTTTTGCTTTGCCATCGATGGTAGGTACTTCAATTTGTGTTCCCAAAGCAGCATCGGCATAGCTTATATAATGGTCGTAATATAAATGCATGCCATCGCGCTTGAGCAATTCGTGTTCAGTCTCTTCAATCACAACAATTAAATCGCCAGCCACACCGCCACGTGCACCCATGTTTCCTCTACCACCCACTGAAAGTTGCATTCCTTCGGCTACACCTGCAGGTATGTTTATTGTAATTACTTCTTCATCACGCACAATACCATCGCCATGGCAGCTGGTACATTTATCAGTAATCGTTTGTCCTTCGCCACCGCAACTAGGGCAGGTACTTGCCGTCTGCATGGTACCCAATATTGTTTGTGTCATACGGGTTACCTGTCCGCTGCCTCGGCAGGTGGAGCAGGTATTCATTGACGAACCATTTTTGGCACCGCTGCCGTTACATGGTTTACAGGAAACGTATTTATTTACTTTGATTTTTTTCTCAACTCCGTTAGCTACTTCTTCAAGTGTAAGTTTTACTTTCACTCTAAGGTTGGAGCCTCTGTTTACTCTTCTTCCACCACGACCTCCGCCGCCACTGCCACCAAAGTGTCCGCCAAAAATATCACCAAACTGACTGAAAATATCTTCCATATTAAAGCCACCCGCACTGCCACCACCAAATCCACCATTGTTGCCCATTCCGGCATGTCCGTACTGGTCGTAACGTTGTTTTTTGTTTGGGTCGCTAAGTACTTCATACGCTTCGGCAGCTTCCTTGAACTTTTCTTCGGACGCTTTATCACCCGGATTTTTATCAGGATGGAATTTAATCGCCATTTTGCGGTATGCTTTCTTTATTTCGTCAGCGCTCGCACTTTTGGTAATCTCTAATATTTCGTAATAATCTCTTTTACTCATTTCTAATTGATGTGAAGATTTGCAAATATGCTGATGTGCTGATTTCGGTGCTGCAAATTAGCACATCAGCACATCAATAATTAATAAATTAGCTACCTGTAACTACTTTCGCAAAGCGAATTATTTTGCCATTCAGGCTGTACCCTTTTTCCAACTCATCCACTACTTTACCTTTCATCTGTTCGGCAGGAGCAGGAATGCTAGTTATGGCTTCGTGAATATCAGCATTGAAATGTTCGCCCATGGATTTCATTTCCTCCAGTCCTTTTTGAGTTAATGTGGATTTAAACTTGTTGAAAATTAAATTCACACCATCTTTCACTGCATTAATGTCATCCGTTTCGGCATTTGATTTTATAGCACGTTCAAAATCATCTAAGATTGGCAATACACTCTTAAAAATATCTTCGCCACCGGATTGAATTAATTCAAGTTTTTCTTTAGAAGTACGTTTTCTGAAGTTATCAAACTCGGAATAAAGACGAATATATTTATCATTCAGTTCGGCTACTTTTGCCTGTAATTCAGCTATCTGATTGTCTTTTTCATTTTCATACGGAGTTTCTTCAGAGGTTGCCTTGTCCAAGTTTTGTTCTGTCTGTTCGTTCACTGTATCGTTTTCTTCTGTGT
>CAIRRW010000129.1 GCA_903881065.1 uncultured Bacteroidota bacterium | reverse complement strand
TTCGCATTTCTGTTTCTTTTATTATTTACTAATACTTTTGCATATATTGGCGTAATAAAAGGAAATATTACTGACTCTGTTTCCCTTGCTCCTATTCCGTATGTTAGCGTAACACTTGAAAGCAACAATAAAAAGCAAGTAACTACTACGGACGATTTCGGAAAATTTATTTTCTCTGATTTAGAGGAAGGAAAATACCTACTTACTTTTTACAGCATGGGGTTTGCTAAAAAAAACATTGCTTTAGAATTAAAAGATGATGAAGTAAAAACAATATCCATTAATGTTCAGCTTCGCCCAAATGCTCTTAAACTGTCAGAAATAACTGTAAGCGGAACAAGGGATATTGGCGAAACGATGAACAAAATCAATAATATTGATATGCTACTTCGCCCGGCAAACTCTGCACAGGATTTATTAAAACTCGTTCCGGGTTTGTTTATTGCACAACATCAGGGAGGCGGCAAAGCAGAACAGATTTTTTTAAGAGGTTTTGATGCTGACCACGGTACAGATTTTGCAGTCTTTTTCGACGGTATGCCTGTAAATATGGTTTCTCATGCTCACGGACAGGGTTATGCCGATATGCATTTTATGATACCCGAAACAGTGGATGCACTTACTGTTTCCAAAGGAACTTACAATACCAAATACGGAGATTTTGCTACTTCCGGAGCAGGAGAATTTACTTCCAAAAACCATATCGACAATAATATGATAAAGCTTGAATATGGCGAATATGGTGCGTATAGAGCTTTACTAATGCTTAATTTACTGGGCAAAAACAAACATCTTTTCTCAAAGAAAAAGGAAGATTTTTATATAGCATCTGAATACAATTACAATGTAGCATCTTATTTTGTTAATCACCAGAATTATCAGCGGGTAAATGTTTTCGGAAAGTATTATGGAATGCTGACAGACCGCACCTCCCTGTCTATCAGTGGTTCTTATTTTAATTCTATTTGGAATGGCTCAGGGCAGATACCCCAGCGGGCAATAGATGAAGGATTAATAACCAGATTCGGTGCGCTTGACCCTACAGAAGGCGGAACCACAAGCAGAACTAATGTCAATGTAATTTTAAAAACTGTGTTTGATAACGGAGCAATCCTCAAACATCAGGTTTATTATTCGTACTATAAATTTAATCTGTACACCAATTTCACTTTCTTTTTAAAAGATACTGTCAATAGTGATGGTATTAATCAGCAGGAAAAGGGCAGAAACTTAAACGGTTACAATGGCATATACGAAATAAATAAAGAAGTATTCGGGAGAAACCTGAAAACTGTTGCCGGCTTGGGAACACGAATTGATGACGGACAGTTATCATTATGTAATCAGCGCCAGCGAACCATCTTAGATACTATTGTTATTGGCACACGATATATTCAAAACGTAAATGCATACCTTGATGAAACATATAATGTAACAGGTAAATTCTTTATCAATGCCGGATTACGAACGGATTATTTTTATTATTCATATAAAAGCACGCTCACTAATAAACCCGAAACCAATGATTCATTATCAGGTACGGCATCAAAAACAAGATTAAGCCCAAAGCTTAATTTATATTATAACCTGAATAATAACGTACAGTTTTATGCCAAGTCTGGCTATGGATTTCATTCGAATGACGTGAGAGCTGTGGTTACCAATACTAATCAGCAGACGATACCAACGGCCTTTGGATATGAAGCAGGAAGTACTTTTAAACTTACTAAAAACATGCTTGTAAATGTTGCGCTCTGGGGATTAAACCTTCAACATGAACTAACTTACGGCGGCGATGACGGAACAGTGTTAATTAACGGGAGTACCCAAAGATTAGGTGCCGACTTGTCGCTTCGTTATCAGATTACTAAAATATTATTTGCCGATATTGATGTGAATTACAGTCGTGGACGATTTACAGATTTACCTGAAGGACAAAACTATATTCCACTTGCACCAACAATTACAAGCGTAGCAGGATTAACATTAAAACAGAAAAAAGGATTCAGCGCGAGCCTTCGTTACCGTTATATTTCCGACCGCCCTGCAAATGAAGACAACAGTATTGTTGCATTGGGATATTTTCTGGTGGATGGAGTTTTAACATATAATATTCCTCATTTTGAATTCGGATTGAGAGTAGATAATATATTTAATACTAACTGGAACGAAGCACAGTTTGAAACCTTAACACGACTGAAAGATGAACCCGCACAAGGCATTGACCAACTTTGTTTTACTCCAGGTGCCCCACGAATATTCAAATTAAGCGTCACTTTTTTCTTTCCGGATAACCATTAATAATAAGTCGACATCTCAAAATTAATCCTCAAAATGATAAAAATCATCTATTTTATTTTTGCCACCATAAATTTGATTTATATATTCGCACCCGAAATTGTAACAATAATAAAAACAATAATAAAATCATGAAAAAAATCATTACATCCTTTTTTGCTTTAGGTTTAACCATTGGTTTGTTTGCACAAACTGCAGGTACATTAACTTTTAACTTCACCCAGGTTGCTCACTCACCTTGCTATTCTGGCTCTAGACACGTTTTAGCAGTATGGATACAAACTAGTACAGGAACGTTTGTAAAAACAAAACTTCGTCGTGTTGGCAGTGGTACCAGCGACCATTTACCTACTTGGGCTGGTAATGCAAGTTGCTCTTCTTCGACTAATGCTACCTCTACAGCATGTAATACAGTAAGTGCAACTACAGGAGCTACATTATCAAGTTTTGGATCCTATACTATTACTTGGGATGGCACTAACGCATCAGGAACTGTTGTTACTGATGGAGCTTACCGTGTAGCAATTCAGGAAACGTGGAATCACGGAGGGGCAAACACTGTTACTACATATTATAACTTTACAAAAGGTACTACAGCAGTAAATCTTACTCCAACTACAGATGCTAACTTTTCTGCAATGACTTTAATGTGGGTGCCTGCTTCAGGTGTTGGTATTAATGAAATTTCCGAAAATCCGGAAATCAATGTATATCCTAATCCAAGCACAGGTATTTTCAATGTTGATCTTCACAATGTTAATACTATAAAAGTACTTAACACATTAGGTGCTTTAGTATATCAAGAAAAAGTTAATGTAGATGAAACAAAAACAACTTTAGATCTTTCTTCTTTTGGTAATGGTATTTACTTCATCGCTGTAACTAATGATAAAGGAACTACTAACAAAAAGATTATTTTAAGTAAATAATTTCAACCCATTATTTAACAAAAAAGGCATCCTATTCAGGATGCCTTTTTTGTTTGAGGGAAACTCAACATTTAATTTCTACGACTTCACTTATTGAAATAAATACAATATTTTCAACTCAGCTAAACAAATCCTCTTAATCAAACGCAATCCTTGTGCCGAGAAATAAATTCTATCCAATTAAGTGCACATTCTTTTAAAAGACCTGCAAATTCTCTTTACGCACATTAATAGGCTTAACAATGACCTGCAAATTCTTAACAAAGACCAAAAAGCTCTTCTTTTTGCTTATTCCTCTGCGTCCGCCAATATTATCTCCAACCCAGGTGTTTGATATACCATTAAATTACCTTTTTCATCAGAATAAATCAAATAAGCCTGAAGTTCTTTATGGGTTTCCAAAAATTTCTTTGTCTTTTCAAGTCCCATCACCAATAATCCTGTCGCATTCGCATCCGTGGTTATACAATCTTTTGCAAACACCGAAGCACTCAATAAGTTATTATTCGTTGGATATCCTGTTTTAGGGTCAATATGATGTGCGTACTTAACCCCATCAATAATAATAAACCTCCTGTAATTACCCGAAGTTGACACCGCCATATTTTCCAACTTAACTATTGCTTTCAACGGATTTGTAGACTCCTTATTATCAATAGGTTTCTCAATTCCAGCTGTCCAGTAATCTCCATTGTGCTGCTTTCCATTTGCATACACCTCCCCTCCTATTTCCACTATATATTGAGTAATTCCTTTGGAATTTAAAAACTCTGAAACAACATCCACCGAATATCCTTGAGCAAATGCATTAAAATCCAACCCTACCCTTGGATCTTTTTTAACTACTTTATTACCTACAAGTTCTATTTTTTCAAAACCGACAAATTGCAGTATACTATCTACAAGCTTCTTATCCACCTTTTGTTTTTTACTTGGCCCCCATCCCCATAAATTAACTATAGGATAAACAGTTGGGTCGAATGCGCCATCTGTATTTTTCCATACTTCTTTGGCTTTATTAAAACATGTGATAAAATATTTATCAACTACCACATTCTTCTCATTTCTATTAATCCTTGATATAATGGAAGTAGGCAAATAAGTGGATACTGACTTATCAAAATCAGCAAGTATTTTTTCTACTTCAGGTTGAAAATCTCTATTTTTTTTATCAAAATAAGTAATATGATAAGTGGTACCTTGTGCATACCCTTCAAATTTTATTGGCTCCTCCTGCGAGAATAAAAACCGGCTTGAACATATCATAAAACCGAAAATCAAAAGCGTCCTTTTCATTGCAAAATATTTTTTATTTGGTGCTACTAAGTTATTTGCCTGCAAAGATATTAATTTCCATAGTTCCTTATATTATAGAATGTAGATAAGAGATATACAATTTGATAGAAAATTTATAATTGTATAACCTAATATATTAAATGACCCTTTTTAAGATAGGTATTCCGAGTACTTTGTTATGTATTTCGTATGTCAGAATGTGTATTATAATTGCCTAAATAAATATCCTAAGTGACTAAATACGTATTGTGAGTTACTGGATACGTATTCTGAGTGACTAAATAAGTATTCTGAGTGACTAGATACACGTTATGAGTGCCTGAATACATATTGTGAGTGACTAAATACGTATTGTGTGTGACTGGTTACGTATTGTGTGTGCCTAAATACGTATTATGAGAACTCGAATACTTATTCCAAGCCACTGTTTATATAATAGAATTCGTAAATTTTAAAACCAAATCAACAAAAAATAATAAATAACCTCTCTATTCAAGTAGCTTAATCATTTCATCAAAATACATTTATGGTATTCTAATTTAGATTATATTCGCAACTTAATTAAAAATAATATGAAAAAACAAATTATTGGATTAACAGTTATTGCAGGTGCAGTAACGCTTGCATCGTTTATTGGCGATGGTAATACAGGCAAAAATACGGGCATTGATGTTGCCAACATCGACAGATCGGTAAAACCTACCGAAGACTTTTACCATTTTGTGAATGGCAATTGGATTAAAAATAATCCTATACCAGAATCGGAACGTGCCTGGGGAAGTTTCAATGAACTGGATAAAACCAATAAAATAAAGTTGAAATCCATTTTGGAAGCTGCTGCTGCAAACAAAGCTGCAAAACCTGGTAGTAACGAACAAAAAATTGGTGATTTCTATGCTGCGGCAATGGACTCCGTTCAGCTAAATAAAATGGGCGTAACACCTTTGAAAGAAGAGTTCGTTGCCATTGATAAAATAGCAAACACAGATGATTTGGCAAAAGCAATTGGACATCTGCATACTATTGGAGTTGGTCCTTTATTCGCCGGATATATTGGTCAAGATCCTAAAATAAGCACAGAATATATTACTCAATTTTATCAAGGTGGATTAGGCTTACCTGACAGAGATTATTATACAAAAACAGATGAGCGCACATTAGGTGTTCAGAAATCTTATGTTGAGCATATTTCAAATATGTTTAAATTATTAGGAGATAATTCTGAAACAGCTGATAAAAATGCTAAAACATGTTTTGATATTGAAACTTCATTGGCAAAAGCGTCAATGACAAAAGTGGAATTACGTGACCCAGAAAAAACATATCATAAAAAAACAATTAAAGAACTGGATGAATTAACTCCTAACTTTAATTGGAAAGCATACTTTGATGCTGTTGGTGTAAAAGGCATAACAAACGTAATTGTTGGTCAACCTGATTTTTATACAGCGATGAACTCTTCCTTGAAATCAGTTTTAATAGTTGATTGGAAAACCTATTTACGTTGGCACCTTATCAATGAAATGGCTGGCAGATTAAGTGATAACTTTGTTAATGAGCACTTCAAATTTTATGGTACCATCTTAAATGGTGTTCCTGCATTGAAACCACGTTGGAAACGTTCTCTTGAAGCTACCGATGGTTCATTAGGTGAAGCTTTGGGTAAGGTATTTGTGGATAAATATTTCACTGAAGCAAGCAAAAAACGTGTAGCGCAAATGGTTGAAAACCTAATTGCTGCATACCGTGTTCGTATCAATAGCCGCGACTGGATGAGTCCGGAAACAAAGAAACAAGCTATGACAAAGTTGGATAAAGTGATGAAAAAACTTGGTTATCCTGACAAATGGAGAGATTATTCACCTTTGAATATTTCTCGTGAGTCGTATGTTCAGAATTATATTCGTTCAAACAAATACGAATTTGCATTTATGGTAAATAAATTAGGCAAGCCAGTTGATCGTACCGAATGGGGAATGACACCGCCTACAATCAATGCCTATTACAATCCATCTTTGAATGAAATCGTATTCCCTGCCGGAATTATGCAACCTGTATTCTTTAATCCAGAAGCTGATGATGCTGTAAATTATGGCAGCATGGGTGCAGTTATAGGTCACGAATTAACTCACGGTTTTGATGATGAAGGCTCGCAATTTGATGCTGATGGTAACTTAAAAAACTGGTGGACCGATGATGATAAGGCTAACTTCAAAAAGAAAACAGATATGCTTGTAAAACAATTCAACAATTACGTAGCAATAGATAGCACACATGTAAATGGTGAGCTTACACTTGGCGAAAATATTGCTGACTTGGGAGGTTTGACAATATCTTATTATGCTTTCAAAAAATCATTGGAAGGAAAACCTGTACCTGCTAAAATTGATGGTTTCACTGCCGAGCAACGTTTCTTTTTATCCTGGGCTCAAGCCTGGAGAATAAATATGCGTGATAAAGCATTGAGGAATCAAGTACTTACAAATCCTCATTCACCGGGTAACTTCCGCGCTAACGGCCCTCCAAGTAATATGCAGGAGTTCTATGATGCTTTTGGTGTGAAAGAAGGTGATAAAATGTATCGCCCTAAGAGCGAAAGAGCAGAAATTTGGTAAGAGTTGTTCTGTATAATTCTTAAATAAAAATAAAAATGCGCTACAATAATTAGTAGCGCATTTTTATTTTTATTTAGTTTCCGTTAATTTAACATTTGACTTTATCTTCTCATATTCATGGGCATCTATTTTAACCCAGTTTCGCTCATAGTTAAAGGTCATATCATATAGCAAATTTCTGTCAGGCATTATTTTTACAGTAAATCGGTGCTGTAGATAGTTGCTGCCAACAATCTGTATTTCTTCCCACTCATTGTTCGAAATGATTTGAAAAAACACCTTCTCATTTAGATATTTTCGATATTGCGGATAAGTTACTTCGTCATTCATACCGCAAAAGTAAATTAAACTATTTACATTCTCACTTTATAATTTATAATTTCTACTTTCGTGCAATGCAATCATTCCTCGAACAACTTGTAATACATCTTCTTGAAAAGCATGAGGACGACATAAATGATTTATGTATTGTTCTTCCAAACAGGCGTGCAGGGCTATTTTTAAAAACACATCTTGTAAATAAACTAAATAAAACATTCTGGGCTCCGGAAGTATTAGCCACCGAAGATTTTGTTGCATTGCTTGCAGAAGTAGAAATTGCAGATTCAACAACTTTACTATTTGAGTTATATGAAACTGTAAAAGCTGTTAATCCAAATGAAATAGAAAGTTTTGATGAATTCAGCAAATGGGGGCAGATATTATTGAATGATTTTAATGAGATTGACCGTTATCTTGTTGATGCATCACAATTATTCGGAAATTTAAAGGATATAAAAGAACTGGAAACATGGACACTAAATGCAGAACACTTAACGGACTTTCAAAGCAAATATCTTACTTTCTGGAAATCATTGAAGGGATTTTATTTTGATTTTCAAAAACGTTTGTTGGGTAAGCATCAAGCTTATCAAGGATTAGCATATAAGTTGGTTACGGGAAACGTTGAAGAACGAATAAAAAAACATACATGGAAAAAGATAATATTCGCTGGTTTTAATGCACTTAACAAAGCAGAAGAACGAATAATAGAAAAACTATTGAATGCGGGAACAGCAGAAATAATATGGGATACAGATGCTTATTATATTAATAATCCTAATCAGGAAGCAGGGAAATTTATAAGAAAGTATAATGAAACTGGAAATTTCAAGAAAATAGCAGATCAGAATTTTGTTATTGAAGAAAACTTACTTTCTACAGAAAACAAAACTATTACAATAATTGGCTCTGCAAAAAACGTAGCACAGGCGAAGGTTGCAGGTAATTTAATCAATGATTTGAAGAAAGAGAATGGAAGTTTGCAAGCAACCGCTTTAGTACTAGCAGATGAGAATTTATTGTTTCCCGTTCTGCATTCATTGCCCTCTGATTTAACAGATATCAATGTTACGATGGGGTATCCACTGAAGAACACGCCCGTTTCTGGTTATTTTGATTTGGTTTTCAATCTTCATGAAAACGGTTTAAAACTAAGCAAAGGAAAAGCAAACTATAGTTTTTATCATACTGATTTGATTAAGCTATTGAGTCATCCATACACTTCAATAATTTTATCAGGTGACAACAATAGTACTTCAGTAAAAAGAGTGGTGCAAATAATTCAGAGAAGAAACATTGTCTTTGCAGGGCTTTCAATGATAAAAAACATCTTTGCTGAATTCAAGAATGAAAAAGAATTTGATATTCTCTCAGCAATATTAAATCATTGGACTACTCCCATAGATGCTTTGAAATGCATAACTAACTTAATTAACTTGCTTAAAAATTCAATCATAAAACAACGTGAATTACAATCTGAAAATAAGGCTAGTCTTGAACTCGAATACCTTTTTGCCTTCACAAAAATCATAAAACGTATTCAGGATCTATCTATTGATTATGATACTTGTATAAACGATATCAAAACATTAAGAAGTTTAATAAATCAGATAGTTAGAAGTTCCTCATTGCCTTTCTATGGTGAACCTTTAATGGGTTTACAGGTTATGGGAATGTTGGAAACACGTACTTTGGATTTTGAAAATGTAGTGCTTCTTTCCTGCAACGAAGACATATTACCATCCGGTAAATCAGTCAATTCCTTTATTCCATTCGAACTGAAAAGGCATTTTGGTTTGCCCACATATAGTGATAAAGAAGCAATATTTGCTTATCACTTTTACAGGTTGATACAACGTGCAAAAAATATCTACCTACTATATAATACCGAAAGCGATGCCTTTGGAAGCGGTGAAAAGAGTAGATACGTAACACAATTGATTTATGAATTACCAAAAGTAAATCCCAATATTATAATCAAGGAAATGCTTGTAAACATACCGATATTAACTGATAAAAACACCGATGAAATTGTAATAATTAAATCACCAGAGACAATTGAAAAACTGAAAGCAAAAGCAGAATATGGCTTCTCCCCTTCCCTACTTAACAAATATCGAAATTGTTCATTACAATTTTATTTCCATTCTATTGCAGGGCTGAAAGAATTAGATGAAGTTGAAGAAACTATTGGTGCCGATATATTGGGGAGTTCGATACATAAGGTATTACAGAATTTATATACTCCATTTATCGCTAAAATAATCATGCCTTCAGATATTAAGGAGATGTTGAAGATTGTTGATACTTCAACAATTGAAGTATTTGAAAAGGAATACAGTAAAAACGAAATTAGTTATGGACAAAATTTACTTACGTTAAAAGTAGCAATAAAATTTATTACCAATTTTTTAAACAAGGAAATCGAAACTATTTCTTCAAGTAAAAAGAATTCCCAACCTACTATAATAAGAGCTTTAGAACAGGAACTTGAAGCTACAATTAATATAGGAAAACAATCTGTTAAGATAAGAGGAAACGCTGACCGCATTGATTCTATTGGAAAATATATCCGTATAGTAGATTATAAAACAGGAATAGCTGACAATAAGGAATTAAAATTTGATCATTGGGATGAAATAAGAACTGATTCAAACCTCTCAAAAAGCTTTCAGTTATTGATGTATGCTCTAATGTACCAAAAAATGAATCCCGCAATTACAAGCAATATTGTTTCAGGTATTATTACTTTCCGTGAATTAAGTGCAGGATTAAAAACGGTGAAAGTAAATGGCAGTGATGAATTAAATAAAGCTATTTTATCTGAATTCGAAACTCAAGTAAAGCAATTGCTCACGGAAATATTTAATCCTGCAGTTGCTTTTATACAGACAACGGAAATAGACAATTGTGAATATTGTTCCTTCAAAAGAGTTTGTAAAAGGTAGTTTCCTAAACCAACTAATTTTTTTAAGCAGAGGTTTCTTTATTTCTTAGCTATTCTTGCTTTTACAATTCCAACAATAATAGGTAATACGGAGATAATTATGATGCCGATAGCTACTAAGTCTATATGCTTTTGAATCCATTCGAAGTGTCCGAGGAAATAACCAGCAAAGGTTAATGAACTTATCCAGAGAGCACCCCCGAATAAATCAAAGGAAAGAAATTTGCGATAATTCATTTCGGCGATACCTGCAACAAAAGGAGAAAACGTTCGGACTATTGGGACAAATCTTGCCATAATAATTGTTTTGGTTCCGTATCGCTCGAAAAAGGCATGTGTTTTATCAAGGTATTCCTGTTTCACTAAATTTTTACTTCTAAATTTTAAATGAAGAACTTTTAATCCAATTTTTCGACCGAGCCAATAATTAACATTGTCGCCTACTATAGCTGCAATAAATAAAATAAAAATCAGGTACGCGATATTAAAATAACCTAAACGAGCAAACAAACCTGCTGTAAATAATAGCGAATCGCCAGGAAGAAAAGGCATTATTACTAAACCTGTCTCTATAAAAATAATGCAAAAAAGTATTATATAAATTGAAGTTCTGTAATTGTCGAATATCCATTGGAAGCTATCTTTGTCGAGATGTATTAAGTGTTTGAATAGTTCTAACATAATCTCTAATTAAGGTTTTAAAGAATTATCTATCTCATTTGCCCAGGCAACAATGCCACCTTTCAGGTTGTAAACATTATCAAATCCTGCTGAATCCAGCGCATTACAAATTGCACCGGAACGACCACCCAATTTACAATGAATAATTACCTGTTTTGTTTTTGATATTTTATCAACATTCGTCATCACATCTCCCATTGGAATATGCTCCCCTCCTATAGCACAACTATCTACTTCGTGTTGCTCCCGCACATCAATTAATTGAAAATCGATGTTAGATTCCATTAGTTTCTTTAATTCAGATACAGTAATTTCTTTCATATAATTTAGTTTATTTTTTTGAAGAAATCGTTATTTTTTCCTTTAGTTCAGAAGGCAAATAAGAGAAGAATGTATCACCACGTAAGCCAAGACGCAATGTTTCAAGTGGAATTACATCTTCATAAGAGATATTTCCTAAATTAACATTTGCCCCTAGCAACTTGATAAACCAAACTTGCTGTGCCTTCTGAGGCGCTTCCCAAAGGATATCATCTCGTTTTACTTTCGCTAATATTTTATTGATAAGAATGGTATGTGCATTTCCATTTGGACGATAAATACCTACATTCCCGCTTTCGCGGGCTTCAGCAATTACCTTCCATGAACCTGCCTGTAATTCTGCATTCATCATGGATACCCATTTTGCAGGATGAATAATTATTCCTGCTTCTTTCGACCCTACTTCTGAGAAAACTGTATGATTCTTAGAAAGGATATTAATGTATTCACATTTTTTCTGGTGATTCATAACAATGGAACCATCCGAAACCTCAGCACATTCCAATTTAAGTTTATCCAGCAGCTTCCTATAATCCTCGAACATGTTACGTATTATAAAAGCCTCGAACAAAGTGCCACCTAGGTATACTTTCATCCCTGCTTCTTTATAAAGTTTAATTTTTTGTTCCAACTGTTTGGTAACATACGATGTGCCGAAACCTAACTTAACAACATCTGTTAATTCTGCGCTAACTGATAAAAAATCTTCAACCTGACGAATGCTTAACCCTTTATCCATCATCATTGTTATACCGCTATTGCGCGGTTTTGAAGGGCGCTCGGGTATGTAAGGCAATTTAAAATTCATATTATTTTTTATAAGATTCTATTAATTCAGTAATACTTGTATTTTCTTTTAATGATGGCAGGTATTCGAATAATTCGTTATGCTTTTCATAATTTAGTTTTAATGCTGAATGTAAAAAACTCAATGCCTCCTGTTTCTGCCCGATACTCATAAGACAAGCTGAAATTCGATAATGTAATTCAGCATTTTGAGGATGATTTTTTATTCCTTCTGCCAATATTTCCAACGAACCATTTTTGTTTTCCTGCTCAAATAATAAGTCTGCATAATCAAGCCATATTTCCGAATTAGTAGGATCTAATTCAATTACTTTTTTAAAGGATGTTTCAGCATCCTCATAAAACAACATCTTCTTCTGCAATTCACCATATATATACCAATACTCAGCATTCTCTTTGTCTAATTCAACAGCATGTTTTATATAATGTATTCCTTCACTGGTTCGATCCAATGCATCTAGCACTATGCCGATGCCTAAATGAGCATCCGCTAATTGAGAATTCATTGCGATTGATTTATTATAATAAATCAATGCCTTTTCAAATTCCTCCTTTTTCTCATAACACTCCCCAATATAATAATACGTTGTGGCGTCAGGGTCTTCCAACTCCAAAGTCAACAAATATACTTCTATTGCCTCATCCAACTTATCTAGTGTGGCTAAAGAATTTGCCTTATTGAAATATGCTGACGAGAAATCTTCCTTTATCAGAATAGCATAATCGTATGCTTTTATTGCTTCCTCGAAACAAGATAAACGATTTAAGGATACCCCAAGATTAAACCACGCAGTATAGTTATATGGATGCTTATCAACAAACGCCTTGTAATATGTAACACTCTCTTCCAGTTGAGAGTTCAGTTCATAGCAGAAAGCAAGTTCATAAATCCCAATCTCATTATCAGGATTTATTTCGAGCATTTTTTTGAGATAAAATATAGCATCGTCAATTTTGTTATTATTCATAAATTCGAATGCCATGGCAAGATATATCTCTTCAATATCTTCAGAAGTTTCAGCTGCTTTCTTGTAATTTTCAATTGCCTGTTCTGTCAATCCCATCTGACTGTATATAGACCCTTTTGTCATATACAATTCAGGATTGGACGGCTCAATACTTTCAACATAAGATAATACCTCAAGTGCTTTCTGACTTTGATTAATGGCAGCAAGCAATTGCGCCTTACGCAAATAAAAAACTGTTGAAAAAGGATATTGATTTATAGAAAACTCAATGGATTTCAAACCTTTTTTTGAAAGATTCTTCTCAAAATAATAATCAATAATATCTTCTAAATCTTCAGGCTCAAAGTAGTATTGGTTTCCATTATTAACCATTTCCTCGAACCTATCAACCAAAACCAACAATCTCTTCTCCTCCTTATTGTCTTCCTTTTCTTCGTTTCCCATATCCAAAACTTTTAAACATCTCTTTCTTCTCTTTTCTTCTTCCGAAATCGATTGTTTTATGTTACGGCGAAGATACTAAAAATTGAAGTAAGAGGATTACATTTATTATTAACAGCCAAACAAAAGTTTGTTTATTGCTATTTAAATACAGTTAAATTCCAACCAACCTTTTGATAAACAAACAGGTAGATAACACTTATTATTCCGTTGCTTTTCCGTTAATTTATATATCTTTGACACCAATATAAATTCAAATCTTAATGAAAACAAAATCAATATTAATCAGTTTATCCCTTTCATTGTTTATTTTATTTTCTTCTTTTAAAGGGAATAACAATTATCTTATTGGCAAATGGAATATTTCCGCAGTAGGAACATCTGATCCAAAATTAGTTAAGAAAATTAATAAAGGTGCCGATAGTGTCCGAACTGCACATTATAAAAAATATTTGCCTGAATTATCAACAATGTTGGCAGAAGGTTATATCTATGAATTCGAGAAAGATGGTAAATATAAAATTACCGATAAAGATGGCAAAGATGCTTTTTCAGGCACATATGTGTTTTCTGAAGATGGAAAAATACTAACATTAGATACTGGTACAGAAGCTGTGGATTATAAATTTTCGAAAATAAATGATAGACATATCAAATTAAAATCTAAAAAAGACGCCTCCACCATTGAGCTAAGTAAAAAGTTATAGTTTGTCAACTATTGTTAGTCGAACCATTGACAAGCTAAGTCTAATTTATAATTTTTATATTCATATTCCATTTACATTTGCATTGCTAAAATCCTTTAATAAAGGTTTAGTTTGTTTTCATAGTTGGGGAACTCGGTAGGAGTGCTGAGTTCTTTTTTTGGTTTAGATGGAGAAACCTCACAGAGATGTGAGGTTTTTCTTTTTTAATCTTCCACTTCGATATCATATATAACCTTAATAGTTAATTTGATTAATACTTAAAACAACAATGTAGGCAAATGTATATTACTTTCTTCTTTCACAAGTCATTATTCAAATTCATTTATTACAACTTAAATTTTTAAAAAACAATTCCTAACCTCCCCATACTCCACCAGAAAAAAACTTCCTGCACAATTCCTAGTACAAGGCAAGGAAATACCCCTTCATTTCACGCCCATTTCCCTTCCAAATCCGCCATTTTTCATCTGCCAAATCTCCTATAACCCTTGAAAACATTGAAAATACCTCATAACCGTTACTTAGGGCACTTAAAACGCTTCGTAGCCGCTCTAAGTAGCTTGTTTGCCAGGCAAAGTAGTTTCATGGCGTGTCAAAGTAACTACTTTGCCGGTCAAAAACGTTTCATTTTTGCTCCGGGAAGCAATTTTGACCGTCTAAAATGCTTCGTAAAGCAAAAACGAAGCTTCTGAGACGGTCTGCGAAGCTTCGCAGACCAACCCGGAAGCTTCGCAGACTGACCAACTAACGTTTCAACGCAAATTGCTGGTTTCTGCAAGCGATGAAGTTGGCAAATGAAGGATCCTATTGGCAATTCAGTACCAATTTTGCACCACTTTTTCAGTTTATTAAACCTTCATGGTTTAGCAACAAGGGTGTGCGAAATGCAAAATCCTGAAAGGATTTAATGTGAATAGCCCCCAATGAAATTGGGGGAGGAACCGATAATTATAAAACACAACTCTGAAGGAGTTGAATATATATTTTATTTAACTTTTTCAGAGTTATTAGATTCAGAAATTAATGCTTGAAAATTATTTAAAGAGTATTACGTACAAAGTATTAAGAAAAAGTCCCGAATAATTCGGGACTTTTTTCATCACATAGACTAATAAACCAATGAACAAATAAACTATTGAATCAAAATTTCATTCCATTGTTTACAAATCACCGCCACATCAAATTCCTTTGCCCGCAAAAGTTGTTTCGGTTTATCCACAGAATAAGTGCCATCCATAAACTTTATCATTTCTGCCGCCATTTTTTCGGCATTGTTTTTCTCCTCCACCACCTTGCCAATATCATCTCGTAAAATCTCCACCACACCACCGCAATTCTGAGTAACAACAGGCAACCCAAGCAATAAAGCTTCCACCGTTACCAGCGAAAAAGATTCCTTAATAGAAGTAAGTACAAATCCATCAGCACAATTAAAATAACTCATATAATCTTCAGCCACATCACCAGCCCAAATTATTTTATTATTCAAGAAATCAGCATTCGTTTTATCCCTGCACTCCTCTTGAAACTCTTTATTGGTAGTACCTCCAATCCATAAAAACTTTACATTCCTATTTTGATAAAGAATTTCCTGCGCAATTTTAATAAACAAAAAAGGATTTTTATTTTCATCCAGCGAGCCACTCATCACCCACAAAAATTCATCATCATCCACATTAAGTTTCTTCCGCCACTTAATATAATCCTCTTTATTCGGCTTTATTTTATCCGTCTCCACGCATGGGTAACAAATTTTCACATTATCTTTTCTGCCATATTTAGCAATAACAGCAGCACTTGCAGCCGAATTAGCAATAATCAAATTAGGATAAGTAACCAATCGTTTAATCTGCGATTCAGTAAGCTGACTATACATTTGTTCGAGCTCATGAAGGTGAACAATGGTAAGTATTTTATGCTTCTCTGCATACGTAAGAATATCAGGAAGTATAATAGTATTAATATAAAGCAGCGTTTCCTTTTCTTTCGAAAGCACTTTATTTGTATTGATAATCACTTCAAGTCTGCCGGTTATTCTGCTGAATAAATCACGCTTTGGTTTACCGTTAAAAAGAAATAGTTTCTTCATTTCCGGCAAAACTTTATCAAACAAAACACCTTTATATTTTGCAATTAAAGTTACATCAAACGACTTATCAATGTGCTTCAACAAATTAATCAAAGCAATCTCCGAGCCCTTCCTGTCAAGCGTAGGAGTTACAAAAGTTATTTTCTTATTTGATTTATTTCCCAATTATTTAGCCTTTGGTTTAATAAAATAAAAAGCAAATCCACGAAACACTTTCACCGCAGAAGCTACAGCAGGCATTTTATAAAATTTCGAATGAAGTAATTTCGCATATCCATGATAAATCATTGTCAATACTTTCGGGAAATATATAGTATGAATTGTATTTCTTTCAACATTAATCTGCTCCAGTTGTTCTTTTCTGTTACTTAATCCCGATAAGTCGAACACAGCAATATCAATAGGTACATGCTTAGTTGAAATAGTATGTTTAAAAAACATTCTCACAAATAATTCATAATCCGAAACTATTTTATACTTCAAATCATAGTTACCAAACTTCTTAAATAAATCTCTTTTAATAAACTGCGCTTGATGTGCAATCACTTCGGTAAGCAAATAAAATGTAGATAATTTATCTAGATGCAATTTATGTCCGGTAATAATTCCATCCATTTCCGTACTCACATC
>CAIRRW010000128.1 GCA_903881065.1 uncultured Bacteroidota bacterium | reverse complement strand
GACATTTGATAATGTTCGGTATTGGCGGCATCTATGTGGAAGTATTAAAAGATGTAGTATTTAAAATAGCACCTGTTACAGAAGTAGAAGCACATGAAATGCTGACAAAGATAAAAGCAGCGAAATTACTTGATGGAGTTCGTGGTGAAAAAGCAATTAGTAAAGCAAGTGTAATAGAAATAATTCAACGCTTATCGCAATTGGTTTGTGACTTACCAATGATTGAAGAAATGGATTTGAATCCGATAATGGCTTTTGAAGATAAAGCTTTTGTGGTGGATGCAAGGATTAAGATTTAGTCATTGGTTTATTAGTTTACTGGTTTACTAGTAAGTGTAATAAAAAGTCCCGAAAAAATTCGGGACTTTTTTATGGATTACTGTTGAATAAATAATGTTTATGGTTGATTTATCTGGATGATTTTTGTCATTTTGAGTTTGTCGAAAGGTAGCCGTTTTATAACTTTTATTCGGAATTATTTCTCTTTTCTCTGTTTTTTCATTTTTAGTTAATTTGTTTTATATTAAATATCAGTGCTTTAATATAATTTAGTTTTCCTTTTTCCGCACCAGCGAACTATTGTTCCATTCCCTTTTTTTATTGTTTCTAGAGTACTTTTCATTAAATAAAAAGTGGAAAACATTGTTTGTAGCGTCCTATTTATTAAATAAAGAGTACAAAACATTTCTTATAAAGCATTTTTTATTGTTTATTTTTCTTTTTTTATTGTTCCTGAAGACAAAAACATTTTATAAAAAGCATTTTTTATTGTTTGTTTTCTCTTTTATATTGTTCCGAAAATGAAAAACATTAAATAAAAAATGCTTTTGAAACAATAAAAAATGAAAATGCCCCTTTTTGCTGTTTCCGACTAAAAAACTCTTTACAATCCGTAAAGAGTTTTTTAATTAAAAGTGCTATAATATTATAGGCAACCTATCTTAATGCGATAAGATTATTTTCTTGGTTATTTCAACGTTCGATTTGGTATTTGCCAGTTGAATAATATATAACCCTTCGGCAATTCCTCTGGTATCAATAGTTGTAAGGTTGTCGGTAGTTTGTGTTTTATAAATAATCTGTCCGGTAATATTATACATACGAATAGTATAATCCGATTTCTTCGACACATATATATTCAGCAAATCAGTTGCCGGATTAGGATATATATAATTTTGAATATCTGCTGCTGCAAGTTCGCCGGTGCCAACAGTGAGTAGCGGGTCGTTATTTAATAAGGATGCCACATCAATGTTTTCGTCCCCCGCCTGATAAATCAAATATTGAACACCATCAAACAGCATCTCGTTGGTAGTACTGGTTCCGGCAATAATGTTTTGAGGCGGACTAAACGGATTATTTAAGTTGGCAGTAGTATTGTCGTAAAAGTGAGTAGCCAATATTTTATAACTGGTAGGAATTTTCACCAGTTTCGGGAACGAATAAAATCCCTGCCAGTTAAAATCCCACTTACTTATTCGGATAAGAGGAATAGTATCAACACCAAGAAACGCATAGTTGGTAATCTTTGTACATACTTTATGTGAGTGAGGGCCTACTCCGAAAAGCGAAATCGTAGCTGGCAATACATAGTTAGCAGTAAAAGTTCGAGTGGTATTGGCAGGTATATTCAACGACCAGTTTTGCAGCGGCACCACAGTATATATCGGCCGAACGCCGGTGGTGCCTACAGGATAAAAATACAGTCGTATCTGTGTGCTGTCGTGCTGGCCAACAGAACCTGTAGGGTAATGTATCTGTAGTCGGAAGTTGGAACCAGCCTTTATTACAACACCTGCCTTTAGTGGCGTTTGTCCCGGATAAACTGTTGGCGGCGCACCGGGCACATAAAATCCCAATGTGAAACTTCCTGAATTGGTATAGCAGGTACCTGATAAATCACTCACTCCGGTGCCCAAAGTATCTACATCTACTACCACATGATGCACAATTGGGGCATTGCCAGGTACTACTTCAAATGCACGCAATATTCTGTTTTGAGTTAATCCGGTAGGGATGGAAAAACAATCGTACGCATCATTTGAAGAAGCATTACTTGTGAAGTTGGTAGGTATTTTTAAAATGAGGTCGGGAGTTCCGTTTAATTGATATTGCGAAAATGTTGGCGGAGCAGGAGCAAGAGTAGTATCACCAGCCACTGCACCTTGATTTATCCAATTGATAATTGCATTCTTTTCAGAAGTTGAAATAATATGTTCGTGATTAAACCGAGTATATAGGGTATCTGGAGGCCAAGGCGGCATCTTGCTTATTGTTAAATCACTCAATATCTGACTCGACAAGGCAAACGTCTGGCTGTAATTAATCATCGATGGCGCGTGTTGGTTTTCGTGATGACAGGTTACGCACCTACTATAAAAAATGGGAGCTACATTGCTGTAGGTAGTTTGCGCATTAATATTGAAAAAGGAAAGAAGTCCAATGATTGGGACAAGAATAAGGTAAATTTTCTTCATTATTGAATCTCTAAAAGGGGTTTAAGACTAACTAAATTAATATAAAACAAAAGTAATATTCAACGAAACTAATTGTTTAAAATCAATTAAGCAACTAATTTCGTTGAATAATATTTACCTATTAAGAAACGTTCTCTCTGCTTATTTTCTTTCTGACCTTGGCTCTTCCTTACTTGCAGGTCGTGGAGCAGGTTTCGGAGCAGGTTTTGATTCCGGTCTGTTAGCTGGTTTTGGAGCAGTATTGTTTCTATTGTTATTATTTCCTTCAGGTTTATTTACTCTGTTTTCATTTCTTGGAGTCTCTCTTACGTCATTTCTTGGTTGATTCTCATGCTGAACATTATTCTCATTCCTTGGTCTATTCTGATTCACATTGTTTTCATTCCTTGGTTGATTCTCATGTTGCACATTATTCTCATTTCTCGGTCTGTCTTCGTGAACATTGTTTTCATTCCTTGGTTGATTTTCATGTTGAACATTATTTTCGTTTCTCGGTCTGTTCTGATTCACATTATTCTCGTTTCTCGGTCTATTTTCATTCTCTCTTGAACCATTGTTTCTATTTTGCTCTCTGTTTTGATTTCCATTTTCATTTACTCTTCTCGATCTGTTTTCGTTTGCTCTGTTTTCATTTACTGTACGTCGTTGATTAACAGAACGGTTAAGTAAATCGCGTCTGCCATAGGTAGAAGCATATGCCCCTTGTTGTGTTCTGTGGCTAACATAAGTAGATGAAGTTCTGCGTTGTCCGTAATAAGCATTGGCAGCAGGTGCTACATATACTTCGGTACGGTGATAATAACCATATTGTTGGTAGTGATATCCATAATATTCGTGATAATACATCGGTTGCCAAGGGTTCCAATAAGTTGGGTAAAATCCCCAGCCAAATGGAGAAACATAAAATGAATAAGTTGGAGCATACAGATATTCCCACATATACCAATTATCAACCGGTACATAAGCTACAGGGCGACCACCATAATATGGATCAGAAATATTATTGTCTCTATAATAATCATCATTGTTGTAATAATTATTAGTCGTATTATTAATAACTGTTGTTCCACCTGAAGATTGGCCACTATAACCTGGGTTTGGGGTGGAGGTGGCTGCAGGACTTTGATCTTTTGGCTCAACAATGTAATTTTTTCCGTACAACTGTTCATCACCTACTACCTGAATTTTTATCTTGCCTTCTACTTTATCCACTTCTATCACCGCAACATCCTGCATTTCATGTGCATTAATTTCGTCTTTTAAAACAATGGCATGCATGGTGCCTTGTCCGTTATCTATTACTTTTATGTAATCGATTTTGTTATCTCCGTTCAAATCAAGGTTATTAATTTTTGAATCGGATCCGTTTATTTTACCTTCAAATTCTTCCAATGTTTTACATTGCTGGAACATATCCAACACAGCATAAAGATTGAAATTGTCGCCCGGTAAACCAAGAGAATCTTTAATTTGTCCTTGTGAGAAAACCGGAGTTGCAATTAAACTGCTCCCGATTATTACTATTGATAAGATTAGCTTTTTCATATTCATTATTTTGTTACAAATGTAACATATTTTATTTTCTAATACCACAAATGCACAAACCATTCCAATTTTATAATTACATTTACAAACAATCTACAAAAAATGTTAACGAACAACGATATATTAAAAAAACTACGCGTAGCACTTCAACTTAAAGATGAAGATGTACAAAAGATTTTGAAACTCTCTGATTTTGAAATTTCCATTTCTGAAATAAATGCGCTTTATCAGAAGCCCGATAGTCGTAATTACAAAGAATGCGGCGATCAGCTATTACGCAATTTTCTGGACGGTCTGGTAATTTATAAACGAGGACCCATGCCTCCAAAGAAGACCTAATCGTTTAATATTTTATAATGGAAATCATTACGAATGATTTGGAACCTGCCGAATTTGTTTCAAGATTTATCAGCAGAACAAATAAAAATATTTTCCTCACAGGTAAGGCAGGTACAGGCAAAACAACCCTTTTACATCATATAGTAAAACATACGTATAAGAAATGTATAGTGGCTGCACCCACCGGTATTGCAGCAATTAATGCAAAAGGAGTAACGCTGCATTCGTTGTTTCAGTTGCCTTTCGGAAGTTTTATTCCTGTTATTCAACCAACCACATCCTTCAACGAAAGTTCAAAATTATCCAATCCCAATTCGCTGATAAAAGGCTTGCAGATGTTCGACAGGAAAAGAGCGTTGCTTCGCGAAATGGAATTATTAATCATTGATGAAGTGAGTATGCTTCGAGCAGATATGCTTGATGCCATTGATTTAATTTTAAAACATGTAAGGCGGAACAGCCTTCCGTTTGGCGGCGTTCAGGTGTTGTTTATCGGCGATTTGCTGCAGCTGCCTCCTGTGGTGAAAGATGATGAATGGGATATTTTAAGACAATATTATAACAGTGTTTATTTTTTCGATTCAAAGGTGTTGCAGCAGCACAAGCCTGTATATATTGAACTTGACAAGATATACAGGCAGGCGGACAATACATTTGTTAACTTGTTGAATCATCTTCGGAACAATGAAATGACGAATGAAGATTATGAATTGCTCAATAAATATTACAAACCTGATTTTAAAGCAAACCCTTCTGAAAACTATATCACGCTTACAACTCATAATTATAAAGCGAATGAATTAAACAAAACATTTCTTAATAAGTTAACTGATAAATCATTTGTGTTTGAAGCAAAAGTGGAAAATGAATTCAGTGAATATGCTTATCCTATTGAGAAAACACTTGAACTGAAAAAAGGTGCTCAGGTAATGTTTGTTAAAAATGATCCAACAGGGCAACAGCGTTTTTTTAATGGCAGGATTGGAATAATTACTTCGCTTGCGGATGATAAAATAGAAGTTGAATTTGGTGATACCAAAACAAGAATACTTGTAGAACCGTATAAATGGGAGAATATTAAGTATAAATTAAATCAGGCGAACAATGAGATTGAGGAAAATATAGCAGGAACTTTTACTCAATACCCGATAAAATTAGCTTGGGCAATTACGGTGCATAAAAGTCAGGGACTTACATTTGATAAAGCGATAATTGATATTGGTGATGCATTTGCAAGTGGGCAGGTATATGTTGCCCTGTCGCGATTGCGCTCTTTGGATGGTCTGGTGCTTACTTCGCAAGTAAAAACAAACAGCATAAGCAAAGACGAAAAAATTAATATTTATTCGAAAGCACAAACAGAAGAACAAAATTTGAATCAATTATTAACACAGGAAACTCATCTTTTTTTAAAGAATTATATACTTCGCAGTTTTGATTTTAATCTTTTGATTCGTGAGGTACAGGAACATGCCGATAGTTATGTAAAGAAAGACGAAACAAGATCAGTAAAACAGCGGCATCATAACTGGGCAAAAGAAATAGAAAAACAGTTGCTCGAAATAAAACCTGTTGCTGATAAATTTAGAAACCAGATAATAAATATTACCACAAATAAAGAAGATGGATATTTGGAACATCTGCTGACAAGAGTATCTGCTGCATCTGCGTATTTTGTGCCGGTATTTAAAAGTCTTTCTACAAAAATATTTAAGCAGATAGGCTTGGTAAAGTCCGAGAAAAAAATAAAGAAGTATGTAGAAGAGTTGTTTTTATTGGAAGGACAGATATTCGAACAATTAAAACTGATTAATAAATCTTCTTTATTGATTGAATCGGTTGTTAAAAATAAAGAATTTACGGGTGAAGAAGTGAAACGTATTTATACTGATTTGCACAGAGATGAACAGATACGAGAATTGATGTCAGGCAACGTGGAAGCTACAAAAGATTTGGGAGAAGGAGCAATGAAGAAAGAAAAAAAGTCAAGAAAAAGGAAACCGGAAGGTGAGAAGAAGGAGAAGATAGATACTAAACTGGAAACTTTTAAATTATACAAACAAGGAAAATCCGCGGAACAGATTGCATCGGAAAGGGCTATGGCGGTTGGCACTGTGGAAGGACATCTGGCACATTATGTAACTAAAGGAGAGCTGAAAGCAACTGATTTTATTTCGGAAGAAAAGATGAATAACATTATTACTGTAGCCAAAAGCATTAACTCTTTGTTCTTCGGACAAATTAAGCAGGCATTAGGTGATGAATATACTTACAACGAAATTAAATTTGCGATTGCAGGTTATCTTGCAACCGAGCCCGAGGATAAATAAAGATTATCTAGGTAAATTATTTCTTTTACTGCACTATAAGTTTCTGAACATTTACTTCTTTACCTGTACTTAGTTTAATAAAGTAAATGCCTTTTGCAATTCCTTCCAAATTCAATTGTTTGATATAATCCACGGAACTTACTTTATCAGTTGAATTATAAACTTCTCTACCTTGAACATCCACAATATTAATTACTAATTCATCGAAACTAGCATTGCTTATAGAAATAGTAAAGGCTCCAACTGTAGGGTTTGGATAAATAATAATATTGTTTGTAACTGAAAATTCTTTTACGTCAGCACAGTTGTTTACCACAACACTTTGTGATGCAGCAGCCATACATCCGTTAATAGAATATAAATAAGTAACAAAGTTGGTTCCTAACAGATTAACGGAAGGAGTAAATGTATTTCCATTAACAGCTAATCCGCTATAAGTACCACCGGTTGGTGTTCCTGCAGGTAATGTAAACGGATCATTCTGTGCACATATAGATGCAGGAGTGAATGGTGCCATTGTAACTATTGGAGTGGCTGTTACTGATACAGTAACAGCAGCAGTTGATGAACAGCCTGCCGAGGTTCCGGTAACAGTATAGGTAGTTGTGGTTGCTGGGTTTGCAACCGCAGTACCATTACCTGATACTGTAACGCCTGAACTCCATATATATGTAGCAGCTCCGGTGGCAGTTATTGTTGCTGTCTGCCCGTTGCAGATACCAACAGAATTGGCAATAATAGCTGGACGTGGAGATACTGTTAGATGCAAAGTAACAGTGCTGTCGCAACCGATTGAGGAGACAAGTATATCAGTAAACGTGCCGGAATTATGATAAACAAAAGTACCTACTGTTGCCGAATCGCCTGAACAGATAGTTAGTGTATCATAAGTATGAACACGTAATCCAACTGTTAAATTAGTAGTCAAGGTACTGTCGCAGCCATTAAATGAACGAAGCAGGTCGGAATAAACACCTGTGGTATCATACACATTTGTTCCTACCTGTATTGAACTTCCGGAACATATTGAAATGGTTTGACTTGCAACTATTGGCGAATTTACTGTTAAGTTGGATGTTAGCGTACTGTCGCAGCCGGTATTGGAAACAAGAAAATCTGTATAAATACCCGAAGTATAATAGGTATGAGTGCCCACAACTAAAGAATCACCGGAACAAAGAGTTAATGTATTAGAATAAACAATTGGCGCAAGAACTGTTAAATGGGTGTTTACGGTACTATCGCAACTAGTAATTGCAGACTGAAATAAATCAGTGTAGTCGCCAGTGGCATGATACGTATGGCTTCCAACAGTTATTGAATCACCTGTGCATATTGTTGTATAATTATCAATAGTAATTAATGGATTAACTGTAACAGTTGCTATTGCAGTATTGGTGCATCCATTTGTGCCGATGCCTCTCACCGAATAAGTAACCGTACCTGCTATTGGAGTAAAGGAAATTCCATCAGACACATTATTATCCCAGACATAAGATAATGCATCACCGCTTCCAGTAAGTGTTAATGGATTTCCCTGACAGAAGTTAGTTGCGGTAGCATTTGCAACTACTAAAGGTTGTGGATTTACAGTAATGGATGTAGAGTCTGTGCCTTTGCAACCATTTATATCTGTTCCAATAACATGGTACATAACAGTGCCTGTAGATGCTGAAAATGCTATATCATTAGTTACGCCGTTATCCCAGATATATGTTGCACCGCCGCCACCAATAAGTTTAACAGAATCAGAAGCACATATTGAAGAATGAGAGGATGTGGCTGTCACAATAGGCAATGAGTGAACAGTAACCAATGTTAGTGCAGTATTTACACATCCGTGATTATCAGTCCCTATTACTCCATAAATTGTAGAGCCTCCTGCAGGTACGAATGTTACTCCGTTTACATGATTGCCAATCCATTCATAAGTAGCAGCACCGCCGCCGTATAATGTTAACGAATCTCCTATACATAAATTAGTTGCTGTTGGATTCGCGGTAACTGTCGGCAATGGATTCACGGTAACTGTTGTAGTTGCTGTATTCACACAACCAAAACTGTTTGTTCCGGTAACATGATAGGTAACAGTTCCAATAGAAGGTACAAATGCTAAGCCTTCTGTTATATTATTATCCCAAACTCTGGTAACGGCTCCGGTACTTGTAAGTGTTAATTGATTGCCTGTACATAATGAATGAGATGACGCTATTGCTGCCATTGCCGGTATTGGATTTACGGTCACGGAAGTCGAATTACTTCCTGTACAGCCATATATATCAGTTCCTATAACATGATAGGTCACACGTCCCACAGCCGGTGAAAAGTTGACGTTGTTACTAATTCCATTGTCCCAACTATAAGTAGCTGCACCGCCGCCAAAAAGTTTAACTGAATCTGTAGCACATATTGTAGTATGAGAAGCAGATGCTGTTATAAAGGGTAACGAATGAACAGTAACCAATGCGGATGCAGTATTGGTACATCCATTATTATCTCTGCCAATTACAGAATAGATAGTAGCTCCAACCGCTGGCAAAAAGATTACTCCATTTGTCTGAAAATTATTCCAGACGTAAGTAGAAGCGCCGCCACCATTAAGTGTCAACGAATCACCGGTACATAAACTAGTTGCTGAAGCATTAGCAGTAACTGTTGGCAATGGATTTACGATTACCGTTGTGGATGCAGTATTCGAACAGCCGAAACTATTAGTTCCGGTAACCTGATAAGTTGTAGTTCCGATAGGCGGAACAAACGCTACTCCTTCTGTAACATTATTATCCCATACTCTGGTAATTGCGCCTGTACTCGTAAGTGTCAACTGGTTCCCGGCACATAATGTATTGGCAGAAGCATGAGCAGTAACATTAGGTAATGGATTTACAGTTACTATTGTAGAAGCTGTATTCACACAGCCATTAGCATCAGTCCCAGTAACCTGATAAGTTGTGGTGCCGACTGCAGGTACAAAAGCAACACCGTCAGTAACGTTATTGTTCCAAACCAATGTAATGGCTCCACTGCTGGTAAGAGTTAATGGATTACCTTCGCATAATGTACTAGCCGACGCTGTGGCAATAACAGTTGGCAATGGATTTGTATTTACAATAACCGAAGTAGAATCATTTCCTTTGCAGCCATACGTGTCAGTTCCTATTAAATGATAGTTAGTAGTGCCTGATGATGAAGGGATAAAAGCGACATTGTTTGTAACACCATTGTCCCATATATAAGTAGCAGCACCGCTGCCGGAAAGTATTACAGAATCAGCAGTACATATTGTAGCATGAGAAGCTGTAGCTGTAACAACTGGCAACGAATGAACTGTAACCGATGTGGCAGCAGTATTTTCACATCCATTATTATCGGTGCCGGTTACTGTATATGTTGAAGGGCCAATAACAGGTAAAAATGCTACTCCGTTCAAATAACTATTATCCCAAGTATATGTAGCAGCACCGCCACCACTAAGTGTTAACGAATCACCGGCACATAAACTAGTTGCTGTAACATTAGCAGTAACTGCAGGTAATGGATTAACCAATACTGTAGCGCTGTCTTTATTTATGCATCCATTCCCATCCATTCCGGTAACTACATATGAAGTTGTTCCAACAGGAGGCACAAAAGCTACTCCTTCCGTTACATTGTTATTCCAAGTCGTGGCAACAGAGCCTGTACTTGTAAGTGTTAACTGGTCTCCGGCACATAATGTATTAGCAGATGCTGAGGCAGTAACAGTTGGCAATGGATTTACAGCAACAGATACTAGACTTCTGTTAGAATTTGCACAGCCGAATATATTTACTGCTTCAGCATAATAATCATTGTTGCCGACAACAGAAGGAATAACCGGATAATTAGCTCCCGGTAATGATGAACCAATGCTTGTGCCTCCCGTTTGAACAGTGTACCAGTTTATCGTTCCTGAAGGGTCGGTGCCGGTGAAGTTAGAGAAAACAGTTAATGCACCCGAGCCTGCAACTGTTGTGTACATCGCCAAAGCAAACGTTTGCCCTGCCGGCACATTTACAATTGCCGTTCCGCTTTGAATGTTACTTCCTGATGTATTAAATCCAGGCAATACAGTTGCTATGCCATTTATCACATACTCTGGATAATTTACTGACGGACCATCGGGCGTGGAATAACTCCAGTTAAAAGTAATGGTAACATTGGTGGTTGGCGATAGAAGCCCTCTGCTAAAAGTAGTTGCTCCATCGTTTCCATTATCACCGGAAACGATACTTACAGAAGTTGGTGCATTTGCAGGATTAATAAACCCGTCGGGTCCAATGTTAATTGACCATAAATTCGGAGCATAGAATCCTGCAAATCCATTTTGAACGGAAAGAGAAATGGTAGCATTCAGATTACTGCTCTGTCCGAGACAAACAGTAGCAGCATTTGCCGAAGCCGACAATATGGAAGGAACAGAAGTACAAACAACATTTATACTTTCCGTCTGAGTTCCTTTGCATCCATTTGCATCGGTTACCTGAATGGTAAAATTATAAGTGCCTGCCAATGTAGGTTTGCCCGAAAGAATACCTGTAGTAGAAAGTGTTAACCCCGGAGGTAATGCACCACTGACAACAGAAAAAGTGGAGGTGCCAAATACTCCTGTTTTAGAAAACACTTTCGAATAGGATGCTCCTGCATTAGCATCTGTAAGTGAAGTAGGAGTAATAACTATCGGCTGACAAACAGAAGTATAAACAAAATTATCAATGCCGATATTATCAGCGTTGGTGCCCGCAGGGCCTCCATTGGTAACAAAATAACGCAATGCAAAACGTCCTGAAACAGGAGCCGATAAGCCGCTTATTGTTGCAGTATATTTTGTCCAAACTAATGGATAAACACCTATTATTAATGTAGGATTAATATCAATAAGTAATGTTGTGAAATCTCCAGTATCTGATGCATTGCCCATTGCGCCTACGTTTGTGCTTGCTCCACTATTGCTCATTAATAATTGTAATCTATCTGCGAGAGTATCCTGCGATACTTTTCTAGTATAAAAAGAAATAACATCGCCATTTCGTATAGTTATTTCTGGCGTTACCAACCAGTTGCTAATATCATTTGCACCTGCGGCATTGTTTCTGTTTGCGCCGATATAGGCATTGCTTGCCCCGTTATACGCTGCAAACAAGGTGCTATCGCCCTGAAACCAGTTAGTCGTTCCCGCCACGGTACTGTTGTTCTGCATGTACCAGCCATTGCCTGCCAGAGCAGTAATGTCATTAAATTTTTCGGTGAACGATTGCGATTTTAGTAAACCTGCAGAGCAGAAAATGATTACCACGGCAATTAGGGATTTAAGTGAAATAGAATGCTTCATCTTAATTAGTTTTAGAGAATATTATTAAGGTACAAAAATATACATAAGCACTACTTACTCTACTGATGTTTATCATATTAATAACTGCAAAATTGCAATTATTAATAGTGCTTACAAAGGAGGTTTGTTACTTTCAGAAAGATGAATAGACGTATTTGGATCTCCTACTTTTTTATCGCTATTTATTTCCCTGTAAATTTTATAGGTAAACCATAATGGCAATACTTCCAAGAGAATAAAGATATGACCATATGGTTTAATTGGTTTTATAAGTATAAAAGTAAGTGTTAATGCTATCGAAAGTAGCCAAATGTAATAGGAATAGCCCAATCGTCTTACTAAAATATTGAACTGATAACGCACCAACTTTCTTGCCAGTAGAATGTATTGAATTATCTGAATAATTAATGCTGTCGCAATCAGGAGCATCAAAATTATAGATATTGTTTTGTATTGCTGAGGCATGTCCTTAATAGGTTTTCCATCTCTCAGAATCTGCAAGAGTGGTCCCAATAAATAAACAATCGAATAGGTAATTGAGATAATTATTGTTTGTGGCTTAATATTGTCGATCAGAAAGTAACTGCTTAAGTTGATTTGTAAATGCCAGAAATAGAGTATTGTGAAAATCAAAACCACAATATTTAATGGGGCTGAAACACTTATTTGCTCCAACTGAAATATCGTTCGCAAATGCTGCAATAAAATCATAACTGCAAGCATTGCCGTTACGAATGTCGAATATTTTAGTCGGTTTGTTTTCATGCTGAATTTGGAAAGCCTGTTTTCTGTCCCTCACAAATGTAATTAATTTACAATTCAAAAGCCTGTGATTTGTTTCTTTCTTCTTTCAGATATTACAATTTCCTGTAGCGTTTTCGTTTTTTTGATGATTAATAGTATAGATAAATGCTATTTAGGGTAGTATTTCCTTTCCATTTTCCTGCTATCGTGG
>CAIRRW010000127.1 GCA_903881065.1 uncultured Bacteroidota bacterium | reverse complement strand
CTTGTCATTCCGAACATAGTGAGGAATCTCCTTGAATTATAAAGAAGTCCATTGTAAAAGCAAAGCCACTGTCATTCCGAACATAGTGAGGAATCTCCTTGAATTTTAAAGAAGTCCATTGCAAAAGCAAAGCCACTGCATATTTACTACCTTTGCATATTACTTTACTTGAAAAGTAATGAACAAAACAATACTGAATTTTTAATAAAATGCAATTAAAAATAATACCGGCATCTTTGCTCAATGAATATATAAAACAAGTACCTGAAACAATTCAGCAGGCATTTGATGATTTAAAAGATGCCGAAATATCATCCGATAATTTTAGCTTTTATACTTCCGTATCTTCTGTTTTTTCGAGTAAAATAGAAGGAGAGGAAATTGAACTTGATACGTATATTAAACATAAAAAATTCGGTATCGAATTTTTGCCCGACTACACAAAAAAGATTGACGACTTATATAATGCCTACACTTTTGCAAAAACAAATGCACTTAACAAAGCCAATATAGAACAAGCACATAAGCTGTTAAGCATACATATTGTAGCCGAACAGCAGCAGGGAAAATTAAGACAACAAAATATGTATGTGGCATCGCCCGACGGAAAAATAGAATACGTTGCTGTATCGCCTTATGAGTTGGAACAGGAAATGGAAAAGTTTTATCAGGATATTGAACTATTGTCGAACCAAAAAATGTCGATTTCCGAATCCTTCTTTTTCGCATCAATGATACATTTAGTATTTGTGAAAATACATCCCTGGAACGATGGTAACGGGCGCAGTGCCCGATTAATTGAAAAATGGTTTCTGGCAAATAAATTAGGAGATAAAGTTTGGTTTATTCCCAGCGAAAGATATTATTATCAACATCATCAAACCTATTACAGCAACATTCGGATGTTAGGCATCGAATATCCATTATTAGATTATTCAAAGGCAATGCCATTTCTTTTGATGTTAGCCAATTCAATACATACAAAATAAGCTACTTTTGCAGCATGAAATTAATTGAACTTATAGAACAATACAATTCTTTAAACCTGTCAAAAACCATTAACTTTGACAAGTTCAATTTATTTTCAATTACACATCACAGCACCAGCCTCGAAGGTAGCACACTTACCGAAACTGAAACCAATTTATTGCTCGACGAAGGACTTACACCAAAAGGAAAGCCCATAGAACACAGCCTGATGACAACCGACCATGCCGCAGCATTGGTATATATTATTGAAGAAGCTAAACAGAAAAAGGAAATATCAACATCCTTTATTCAGCATATAAATGCAAAAGTGATGGCACATACCGGAAAGGTATATAATACGGCACTTGGCGAAGTGGATGGCACCAAAGGGATGTTCAGAAAAGGCAATGTGATGGCCGGCAGCCGTTATTTTCCCAACTATGATAAAGTGGAACACCTTACTTCAAAACTTTGTAATGAGATAAATAATAAAATAACCACAGCTGCTACCGTTACCGACAAAATAAATCTTTCGTTTGATGCCCAATTCGACCTCGTAAGTATTCATCCTTTTTACGATGGCAATGGGCGCACCTCCCGATTATTGATGAATTATATACAGGCTTATTTTCAGTTGCCTATGGCAATAGTTTTTAAAGAAGATAAAGCAGATTATATTGATGCGTTGGAAAAATCGCGCACCACGGAAGACTTAACTGCTTTCCGAAATTTTATGACCTCACAGTATTCCAATTACCTTATTCGCGAAATAAATAACTTTAAAAACATGGATAAGAAAAGCGGAGGAAAAGGGTTTTCGTTTGTTTTTTAATTTCCTTATTTGGTTATTGAGCACGCCTGTAGTCTCGGTCATTGAGCGGAGTCGAAATGCCGTCATCCTGAGCGAAGCGAAGAATCTCTCTCCACACTAATCACGATGCACAGCCTGTCCCGATACATTGGGAAAACAATCTCTCCTTACATATTGCTTAATTACCTTGTCCTAAATAATTGCTGGTGGGGAAAATTCAGGTACATTTGACATATCTTAATAAGCACGATACACCATCACATACTTTATAAAACAACAGATGAAAACAACCCGAAAATTAATGCTTGCAGCTATTATATTAATTGTAAACAGTACCATTATATATAGCCAAAACCTGAGCGGTACTGTGCTCAACAAAAAAAATAATCAGCCCATAGAATATGTAAATATAGGGTTGGCAGGCAAAAACATAGGTACCGTTTCCGATTTCAACGGCAAATTCAATTTGATGATTGATGCTCAATATGATTCCGACACCCTCCTGTTTTCGGTTATAGGATACGCTCCTTATGCTGTTAAAGTAGCTGAATATAAAAAGCAGGAAAACAAAAATGTTTACCTCACCGAAAAAGTGTATCAGATGAACGAGATAACTATTAAACCAAAAACAATTATCCAAAAAACGCTGGGAGTAAAAACAGAGTCAAGGTTTATAAATGCAGGATTTAAAGATAACCTCCTTGGGTATGAATGCGGAATATTAATGAACGTAAAAAAAACTGCATACCTGAAAACCATTAATATCAATATAGCACAATGTACATTCGATTCCATCCTTTATCGTGTAAATATATACAAGGTAACCGGCAAAATGAAATTCGGGAATATCCTCAAAAATTCAATCTATCTGCGACTGCCCAAAGCAAAAATAAAAGATAAAATAACCATTGATTTAACACCCGAAAACTTAACGGTGGACGGTGATTTTCTGGTAACACTCGAAAACATTAAAGATTTGGGAGCAGGTGCCAGTCTGTACTTTTGTGCAGGACTTAGCGGTACCACCTACTTCCGAAAAACAAGTCAGGCCGAATGGCAAACCACACCCGTAGGTATAAGTATAAGTGTGGAAGCTGATGTAGAGAAATAATGGCAGATGTACACACCAAGCAGCAGCGAAGCCGAAACATGGCTGCAATAAAAAGCAAGGAAACTAAACCTGAGATAATGGTCAGGAAGTATTTGTTTGTGTTTATAAACAAAACTTTGTTTGCATTATCAACACATTAAGTCATAGGTACCAAATAAAAAAGTTACTTTTGGAAAAAAGAAATAAAGAATAATTTTGAGGAATTTCTTTTAAATAATGAAAAGTAAATTACAGCATATTGAATTATTTGCAGGATGTGGCGGAATGTCACTTGGCTTGGAGGCTGCTGGCTTTAACTTGAGTTTAGCAAATGAACTTTCACCAATGGCTAGTGAGACATTTGCTTATAATATCTTAAATGAAAATCTTGAATTAAAAGCCGAGAGCAAAGAAACGGCTTCAAAAGTTTTATGGATCAAAAGTAAATATCCAAATAATAAGTTAACTGAACGATTAAGAGAAAACCCCTTTGAGGCAAAGAATGGTAGATTCTGTG
>CAIRRW010000126.1 GCA_903881065.1 uncultured Bacteroidota bacterium | reverse complement strand
GTAGTTTTTTTATCCCCCTTTTTTTATAGTTCCTTATAATAAATATCATTGACAACCAATAGCAATAAAAAATAAATAATTGCGTTAATTATTACCTTGTATATAGTAACAGTGCAATAATTATGTACTTTTGGACTTCAATATAAATGAGATGAAAAATAGTGTAAGGATTTTAGGAGTAATGGTGTTGTTTGTAATGGTAACCAACTATTGTGCAGCTCAACAAAAAGTTAAAGCAAAAGATGTTAATCAAAAACTGATTCAGTTTAGCGGTATAGTAGTGGAAGGCGATAGTTTACGCCCAGTGCCTTATACGAGCATTATAGTTAATAAAAGTAATAGAGGAACAATAAGTGATTATTTTGGATATTTTAGTTTTGTTGCACAATTAGGAGATACCATCACTTTTTCCGCTATCGGACTTACCAATACAAATTTTTATATTCCTGATACTTTATCTACCAACAGATATTCGCTTATACAAGTGTTACGTTCGGATACAATATCATTGAGAGAAACAGTAGTATATCCATGGCCATCAAAAGAACAATTTAAAGCTGCTTTTCTTGCGTTGCATTTGCCGGAAGATGAAATAACACGTGCCGATAAAAACATGAAACGTGATGATATGAAAGCACGTATGGCAGGCATGACAGCTGATGCAAGTCTTAACTATAAATACACCATGCAAGGTTACCAGAGTAAATTATACTATGCAGGGCAAATGCCTCCTAATAATTTGTTGAATCCAATCGCCTGGGCTAAATTTATACAAGCATGGAAGAATGGTGATTTTAAAAAGAAGAAAGACGGTAGTGATTACTAGGATATCAAGCTTCATCTTATTTATTGGTTGTTTATTTCTCTTTCCTTTTACTGCTTCTGCACAAGGCACAGCTACCATATATGGTAAAATTACCAATACCGAAAATGAACCTGTAGAAGATGTAAGTATTTCCATTCTTGGCTCTTATCAAACAGCTACTTTTACTGATAAAAATGGTGATTATACGTATACCATACCATCTGACAAGGAAGTTATAATTGCTTTTTATAATATCAGCTATGGCACACAACAGCAATCGGTAAAACTAGTAGCTGATCAAAAGCGGAGAATTGATAAATCGATTAAGTTAAATACGTTTAAAGAAGTAGAAGTTACCGACAATGCCCGTTTTAAAGAAGGTACCCGAATTGATCCTATACTTATAACTCACATCCCTACTGCCAGTGAAGATTTTAATGCGATACTGTTTACCCTTCCCGGAGTATCAAGTCGTAATGAATTAAGTTCGTCCTACTCTGTTAGAGGAGGTAACTTTGATGAGAATTTAGTGTATGTAAACGGCATCGAAGTATACCGTCCTTTTCTTGTTTCGAGCGGTCAGCAGGAAGGATTGAGTTTTGTAAATCCCGATTTAGTTTCCAATGTATATTTTTCCGCAGGAGGGTTCGAAGCAAAGTATGGTGATAAAATGTCATCTGTTCTGGATGTTACTTACCGCCGCCCTCGAAAGTTTGCTGCCACTGTTTCCGGTAGTTTGCTTGGCAGTAACCTTCATTTGGAAGGCTGTTCAAAAGATTATAGATTTACCTGGCTGATTGGAGCACGTTACAAAAGCACTAAATATATTTTAAGTAAAACCGATACAAAAGGAGATTATCACCCTTTCTTTGGTGATGTTCAGACCTATCTTACCTATGATTTAAGAACAGATTGGCGACTTGACTTCCTGGTTAATTTCGCATATAACAGGTATCAGTTAGTTCCGCAGGACCGCGAAACTGACTTTGGTACTGTGAATCAGGCATTGCGCTTGAAAGTATATTTTGACGGTCAGGAGATTGATAAATACAATACAACGCTGGGAGCACTTACTGCAATGTACCACGACCATAATGAAAACCTCAATTTAAAATTTATTGCTTCAGCGTTTAAAAGCAATGAAAGCCAGGCTTCGGATATACAGGGACAATATTTTATTGACCAACTGGAAACGGATTTCGGAAAACCTAACTTTGGTGATGTAGTTGCAAACAGAGGTGTAGGTACATTTTTAAATCATGCCCGCGATAACCTTTCTGCATATGTAATAAGTGCCGAACATAAAGGAACGTATACTTCTGGTAAAAATCAGGCGTTATGGGGAATTAAATACAACAGAGAAATTGTTGATGATAAATTAAGTGAATGGAAATATGTGGATAGTGCCGGCTTCTCCTTGCCTATTGTTGATCCGCAACAAATTATACTTCAGAATGTAGTAAAACAGAAACTAAATATCTCTTCCAACAGAATTGCAGGATATGCAGAAGGAATCTTAAATAAAGATATGAAAGATACTTCTACCCTTTCATTCATTGCAGGATTAAGAGCTAATTATTGGGATTTAAATAAACAGGCATTAGTCGGCCCACGAGGAACGATAGGTTTTAAACCAAACTGGCGAGATGATTTTCTTTTCAAATTTTCGACAGGTTATTATTACCAGCCGCCTTTTTTCAAGGAAATGCTGAACCCTCAGGGAGTAATAAATACCGATGTTAAAGCACAAACATCCATTCATTTTGTATTATCAAGTGATTATAATTTCAAGGCTTGGGATCGTCCTTTTAAGTTTATTGCGGAAGCTTATTATAAAATCCTGAATAACATTGTTCCTTATGAAGTGGATGATGTAAAAATTACTTATTCAGGAAGAAATGATGCGAACGGATTTGCTGAAGGAATAGATATGAAAGTAAATGGTGAGTTTGTAAAAGGGCTCGAATCATGGGCTTCACTTTCCGTTATGTCAACTAAATATGATATTAAGGATGATTATTATTATGAATATTATAATAGTGACGGACAGAAAATAATTCCAGGATATACTGCAAATTATAAAAAGGTAGATAGTGTACGTTTTAATCCTGGATATATTCCTCGCCCTACTGATCAACGAGTAACGTTCGGTTTGTTTTTTCAGGATAAAATGCCTCATGTACCTGATTTAAAAATGCACTTGAATTTATTATTTGGAACAGGAGTTCCTTTTGGCCCTACTAATTCTCAATATTATCAGCAGATATTAAGAATGCCGCCTTATAGAAGAGTAGATATCGGTTTCTCCTATCAGGTATTAAGAGAAAACAGAACAACAAAACCAAAAAGCCCGGGGCGTTTCTTCAAATCCATTTGGGTGAGTCTGGAAGTATTTAATTTACTTGGAACCAATAATACAGTATCTTATATTTGGGTGGAAGATGTTACCAGCCGTCAATATGCTGTTCCGAATTATTTAACAAATCGTCAATTGAACTTACGAACCATTATTAAATTTTAATAATTTACAATGGCTGTTACCAAGAAAACAATTCCATTTAATTTTATTATCGAGAATCTCTTTTCTGTCAATCCTATTGTCAAACCAATGTTTTGGGCTTATGCTGTTTATGTTGAAAATAAAATTGTTTTAATCCTGCGCGATAAAGATGATGTAGATAGTGGAATATGGCTGGCAACTAATTCGGAATATCATGATAGTTTAAAGGAAGATTTTCCAACCATGCGAACTATTGAACTATTTGGAAATGGTGTTAGTAGTTGGCAGATAATTCATAAAGATGAGGATGATTTTGAAACAAGTGCAAACCTTGCTTGCGAATTTATCTTAAAGGGAGATAAACGTATCGGTAGAATTCCTAAACCTAAAAAGAGAAAAAAATAAAAACAAATGGATTATCCTGATATTGCACTTAAAGCATTTATTGACGCGTTGGATGATAATGAAGATGCTTATAAATTTTTATCTGAAAGTAAGTGGAAAGAATTAGCTGCTTTTACGGATGTATTTAATTCAAGTGATGATACAGCATTAAAATTTTTAATTGTAAACAAAATCAAGTTTCCTACTATTGTTAATTTCCTAGCAGCACTTCAAAATGAAGAGAAAGCTTTTCAATTATTATTAATTGGTACTGATAAAAAATGGGCTGCTATAGTAAGTTCCGTTCACGGTTCTGATGAAGCATATAAATGGCTAGAGAAAAACAACCTTACTATTTATACTCAAATTGCAGATGTATTAATTAAAAATAATCATAAAGGTGGTTATTCTGGAATTGGAGGTATGGGCGGTGGTAGTTCATCTGGAGGCGGAGGGTTTGGAGGGTTTAGTGGCGGAAGTTTTGGAGGTGCCGGTTCAGGAGGAGTATGGTAGCTATTGATTTTGTTTTGTAATTTTGTTTAATAGAATAAAAAGTTCAAATGCTTATTTACAGAAAAGAAGTAATTGATATAACCTGCAAGTGGTTTGAGGACAGTAATAATGCTAAACTATGGCTTCAAAATAATAACTATGAAGAATTAGTACAGCTAAAAAATGCCTTAATACGATATGATAAAGGATTAGAGTATTTATTATTACATAAACATGTTGTACTTGCCGCTTTTGTAAATGCAGCATTAGGAGATAAAAAAGCTTTTAAAATACTGATGGATAAAAAAGAATTTGTTTGGGCTGCTGTAGCTAATTTAATTCTTGGTGATGATAAAGCTGCGATGTTTTTGCAAAAGAGCAATATGATTCATTATATCCATTTAGCCACAGTGATACTTGCCAAAATAAGGAAAGTGGAAGATGAAGGAACAAGTATGTTTGGTGGACCATTCAGAGTTGAGAAATAAAATAAAAATATGCGGGTAATCGGAAACATTCCTCATCCCAAAATGAGTATCAGTATTTTTTCAATGAATGATAAATATCAAATAAAGTTTGAAGCTGGCCCTATGGAACAGATTTATAAGATTGCTCATTCCGAAGTAAACGGTTTAGAAGGAATACAGAAAATAATTGATGAAGAGTTTCTGGAGAAAATTATGAATTGTTTTAATGAAATGTATCTTTCATTTAAAGAAGCCAAAGAGCGAAATCATTAGTTAATTTGTTCAATGGTTTATTAGTTGTTAATAGTTTTAGAATTTGTAAGATGAAAAAAGTAATAATAATAGGTGTAGTATTAATTAGTTGTCTTGCATTCAGCCCTGCTCCTACTTATCAAATTGCGTTATTAAAATACGGCGGTGGTGGCGACTGGTATGCCAATCTGGAAACCTCTCTTCCTAACTTAATTAAGTTTTGTAATGAAAATTTGAAGACAAATATTAATCCTGAACAGGCAATAGTAGAAGTAGGAAGCCCTGATATTTTCAATTATCCGTTGATACATATTACTGGCCATGGCAACATAGTTTTAAATGCGCAGGAAACCGACAACCTTCGCAATTATCTTATAGGCGGAGGGTTTCTGGAAATATCCGATAATTACGGTATTGATAAATTTATGCGACCTCAAATGAAAAAGGTATTGCCAGAATGCGAATTTATTGAGTTGCCCTTCTCCCACCCTATCTACCATCAAAAATATGATTTCCCGAACGGAGTGCCCAAAATACATGAGCACGATGGCGGTCCTGCACAAGGGTTTGGACTCATATATAAAGGACGATTAGTCTGTTTCTATGATTATGAATGTGATTTGGGTGATGGTTGGGAAAGTTATGAAGTACATAAAGATTCTCCTGAAACACATCAAAAAGCGTTAAAAATGGGTGCAAATATTATTCAATATGTATTGATGGGTGGCGAAAATACCGCCAAGAAATAAGAAAAACTAAATATATCCTTTCAGCTCCTCATTTATAATTTCATTAATCTCTTTCGCTTTATTAATAATCATAAAGTGAGAACCCGATTCAATAATGTAATTCTGTTTTACTTTATCAATTGCTAATACCTTATCAGCATTTCCATGTATATGAATCACCGATGCAGGAACTGATTTGTTTTTCCATGTCAATAAACAATGAACAGCGCCCTTAAAATAATCATGCGGTGAAGCATCAAGCATTTCCTTGAATTTTCTTGATTGATCTTCAGTAACAACACCAAATTTTTTTTTAAACAGCATTGCACCATCTTTGTATAATTTATCACTTAACCGTTTATATAACGGAATATATTTCCAGATAGTCAGTCGTAGCGGCAATTCCTCCGATACCTTACAACTTGATATTACAAACGTTTTAACAGGATGCAACTGTTTTGCAATTTCCGTAGCGCACATACCACCAAACGAAACGCCAAGCAAAGCAAACGGTTTTGAAGTATCAATTTGCTTTGCTAAGCGCATGGCATAATTTGGCAAAGTTTCCATTTTATGAGGAGTATCCCATTTAATAGGTAGCAATGTGCAATTATCCAACTTCAAGTTTCTGAACAAGCGTTCATCAACTCCCATACCCGGAATACAATATACGTTCAGCATTTTATTAATAGATATTAAAGTAAGAAGGGTAAATATTTATGTCAAAGTTACGATTGAACCGGATTTAAATAGACTTTTTACATTTTATTAAGCACCTAAAGTATTTTTAAGGATAAATATACATATTTATAAAATAAAAGAGCCTCGCTGATTAGACGAGGCTCTTTTCAAAAATAAAAACAAATATTATCTAATTATCTGAACGAATCCAGTAGAAGTTATTGTTGGAGCATTTACTAAACATGCTTGTGTGTAATTAGAAATCCAATAATATACACCTTCTACAGCAGTATGTCCATCAATTTTCCCATCCCACTGGCTAGTAAAGTCATTGGTTTCAAATACTTTTTTACCCCAACGGTTATATACTTCCAAATGGAAATCTTTAATGAATTTATATGAACTTTGGTTCATAAGGAAATAATCATTCTTACCATCACCATTAGGAGTAAACACATTAATATTAGTAATGAAGTTAGGCGCTGGTGGTGGTGCAGAATAATCTAAAGTTGCATTAATAATAATGTTACATGCACCAGTTGTTGGATTTGGCATCTCTACAGTATATTGAGTACCAACTATTGGATTAACAACAACCAATGAATCAGCAGTAGAAATTACTGTACCTGAAGCATTAGCATTAGCATACCAAGCATATGAACTATAACCTGCAGGTGCATGAATTGTAATAGGAGAATCACCTGGACAGTATTTAGTGGTTAACTTTAACGAATCAAATCCATTTGGCTGTTGACCAATGACAATTGTATCGCCGCTAACACATCCACCAGCAGAAGTTGCAGTTACATAATAAGTGCCTGCAAAAAGATTAGCTGCTGAAGTAGTTGTTGCTACTGATGATGAGTTATAAACCCAATTATAAGTAAAAGGTCCTGATGCTCCTGCCGGTACAGAAATTGGTTGAGTAATAGAAGCACTTCCATCGCTATAACCGTAACAAGTAGCATTATTAGAAGTAAATGGTGGCTTATTAAGATGGTACAAATAAAACGAATCCTTAACTGTTACCAAACATGTTGCCCCGGAAGGAGTGTAACTTACAGTATATACTTGTCCAATTGTTGGGCTTGCTGCAACATAATTTGAAACTGTTCCTGTTGGTGCAGGTATCAAAGTGCCTGTAATATCATACCATTGGTAATTATTTCCAGTTAAATCCGGTGCAGCTAAAGTTACTTGTGCATCCTGAGGACAAATAGGAGTTCCTATATGTGAAGGAGGACTTGGTGGAGGTTGTGAAATACTAAATGTTGCTGTATTTGTACATCCACCAGGAGTACTAACAGTGACAGTATATGTACCAGCACCTGCATGTAAAGTATCCGTTGTTGTTGTTGTTGGAGGATTTACTCCATCTGACCAAGAATAAGTAAAAGGAGGAAGCAAACCAGTTACAGTTACAATTTCTTGACCATTTGCTAACCCATAACAAGTAGCAGGTGAAGATGGTTGAGAAGTAACTGAAATTTGAGAATAATAAAGAGTATCAATAATTGCATTAGCACAGCCGCCGCCAGATGGTTTATAATTTACCGTATATGCCTGACCAAGAACTGGACTTGTTACCACATAAGTTGAAGCTGTTCCAACTACCGTTCCAGATGAAGATGAACCTGCATACCACTGATAATTTGTTCCAGAAGGTGCTGTTAAGGTAACTTGCGAATCTTGAGGACAGAAAGGAGTACCAATATGAGTTGCCGGAAGCGGTGGCGGTTGAGTAATATGAATAGTATCTTTAGAAAAACATCCGCCTGAAGTAGTAACAGTTACATAATATGTTCCGGGATGAGCATTAGTTAAACTATCCGGATTAACTGTGGGTGTGACATTTGCAGAAGAGGCCGAGTCTATCCAAGTATAGGTAAAAGGACCTTGTGCGCCCGACTGATTAATGTACGCTAAACCATCATTGACTCCATTACAAGTAACATTATTAATATTATGATATAAAGTTAAGTTAGAATATGCCAAGGTAGATGTTAATGAACTACCACAACCAGCAACTGTAGACATTACCACACTATATTGATTACCCAAGGTAAGATGAGGTTTATGAACATACAAAGTTTCACCTGTACCAAGAGGAGCAGGTATTGTTAAACCTGTTGAATCATTCGTCCATTGATATGTATTAAATCCTGGAGGAGCTACAATAGCAACCATTGTGTCTGTAGGACAAAATAATACCTGATTTTCCAATTGCGAACAAGTTGCATCAATATAAGCATATCCAAAGTGTCCTCCAAGCGTACAATCCTGAGTTATAAACCAAATTGTCATTGTCTGATTAACATATGCAGATAAGTCAATAGTCACTGTTGTCCATGGTTTATAATATCCTCCGTCTGCCCAAGGTGATCCTCCTGAGCTGCTACCTGAGGGAACACCGAAAGGGAAAAAAGTAGGGTCTGTGGCTGCTCCTAATGCCTGTACATCATAAGCACCGCAAGGGCCTGTAACTTGAGTACCGGCCTGATTAAAAAGTTTAATAGTAAATCGAGGCTGTTCATTGGCAGTATGTCCTGTTGGATTTTGTAAAACAACCGCATATTGATAGGTAAATGAAGTATTTGTTGGGGTTACTGTTATTGGATATTTCAAATATTCAGTACCAGAACCATTATACTCATTACCGAGACGAACAGAAACATGTCCTCCACCAGGTGCTAAATAAGGAATTGCAGGTACCCCTGTAACAGTATTTATTGCAACAGGATCAAAGCCTGCTGGATCAGTCAATAAATCTTGTCTTGAATTTGGATCACTCGCAACATCATTTATTGGACCAGAAATAAATCCTGCAGTCCAAGTTACAGCAGTAGTAGGCCAATTAAGTGATAAAGTTCCGTGTCCAGCACTCCAATTTGTAAATGTAGTATCTTCGAAATTTGCATTCGGGCATCCGGAAGCAGTACGAAGTTTGCTTGGATCCTGTTTTGAAAAGTATGGTAGTGGTGCTTTAGTACCTTTTTGTTTTTCAATATATTCATGTTTACGAAAACGAATAATTCCCCTGTATTCTGATTCAGGAATTCCTTTCTTCTTTAATTCTGTAATTACAGCTTTCTCATCAAAACCTTTTAAATATTTTGCATCGTCAGCATGTTCTTTGGCATAAGCTTTTTGAACTTCTTTAGCACTTTGAGCAGTTATTTTTTCGATAGAAAATAAACTAAAAAAAATTACAGTAAATGATAATAGATGAATAGTTTTTTTGAATTTCATTTTATAATTGTTTAATATTATTCCGCAAATCTAAATATTATTTGGTAAAGAAAAAAATAAAATGGGTAATTAACTCTTAATTTAAAGAAAATCAATAGTAATCTAATATAGTTTAAGAACTTTAATTGAAAAATTCAAAAAAAACTGACTAATCAGAGAAATTTATAAAAAAACAAGAGAGTATTTTTGAAGAATTCTCTTTCAGTTAAAAGTTTAGAATATTATTCTGTGCTTGAATCTTGTTTTACCATACAAAACTAGTTCAGTATTTATTCTTAGAGGATCAGAATATTTTAAGAAACAACCTAATTCTTACTTAAATGAGCTAATTGCCGTTTAAGCACACGAATTTCTTCATTTAAATTCTCCTGAAGATATTTAAAATCTTTCTTCTCTGCTTTAAAATATTTTATTTCTGTTTCTAGTTTTTTGTTTTCTGCGTAATATTCCGAGTTTTCCTTTTTAAGATGCTTTACTTCCTTATTCAGTTTTTCGTATTCTGC
>CAIRRW010000125.1 GCA_903881065.1 uncultured Bacteroidota bacterium | reverse complement strand
TATTATTATTATGTGTAATTGAAAGTGCAAAGGTAATCTAAATCTCGCAATAAACAATATTACTACATAATTAATTTCTATTTCATATTGTCGAAAAGCAAACAACAACTTGTTAATAAAACTATCTGTTTTCAATAATAATATCCCCCGTATAATTAACTAAATTGAAATAGAATCAATTACATCCCAAATCCATAATAGGCTCTCATGCCGTTTGGGTAAACACCTTCTATTAAGACCCCTCCCCTTTTGTTTTCAAGAGAGGTTTTGATGTCATCAATTGAACTGATTTTCTTTTTGTCGACATTGGTAATAATGAAGCCAACTTTTAAGCCGGCACTTAATAATTTACCGGCTGTAAGTTTGGTTATTTTTAAGCCGTTCTGAATATTTAGTTTCTTCATTTCCGTTTCATTTACTTCTTCAAAAGTTGCACCAAGGGTGGAAACGACTTCTATTTTCGGTTTTGAAACTACATCTGTATTGCCATTCTTATTTTTTAGGACTACGGGAACAACTTTTTCCTGATTATTACGTTTTAAGGTAACATTAACTTTGTCTCCGGGACGGTATCTGCCGACTTGTTCCTGTAATTCAGGAACATTATTAACGGTGGCATCGCCTACTTTAGTTATTACATCTCCTTCTTTTATACCGGCTTCTTCAGCTGAGCCTCCATTGGTTAATCCATTAACGTAGACTCCCTTTATTTCTTTAATGCTTTTTGCTTCTGCCAACTTAGAATCCAAATCCTTAATACTTATTCCGATATAAGCTCGTTGAACTTCGCCAAATTCTAACAAATCAGAAACTACTTTACGTGCCAAATTTACAGGAATTGCAAATGAATATCCTGTGTAAGAGCCTGTATTTGATTCGATGGCTGAATTTATACCAACGAGTTCTCCTTTTGTATTTACCAATGCTCCACCACTATTGCCTGGATTTACAGCTGCGTCGGTTTGTAAATACGACTCAATATTATTTGAACTCAATCCATGTGAATGTTCATCAAGAATATTTATATTTCGTGCTTTGGCACTTATAATGCCTGCGGTAACTGTTGATGTTAAATTGAATGGATTACCAACAGCAAGTACCCATTCGCCGACTTTTACATTGTCGGAATTTCCGTACGCCATATATGGCAAATTAGTTTCTTTAATTTTTAATAATGCAAGATCGGTGTTGGGATCTTTACCAATAACTTCAGCTACATAGCTGCGTTTATCGTTTAAGGTGATATCAATTTTGTCGGCACCATCTACTACATGATTGTTGGTTATTATGTATCCATCCTGCGATACAATTACACCTGAACCAGTTGCCATTGGCGCTTCTTGCTTAGGCGCCTGCCCTCCAAAAAGATTACGGAATGGGTCGTACAAATAAAACTGATTTTGATTTGAAGTTATTGGATAGGTCGTTTTTACGTGTACTACAGCTTGCACTGACATTTCGGCAGCGGTTGTAAAATCGCAATTATTTTCGGGTGTACCTGGATGCAGATTAACATATTTTACAGATGGCTGATAGCTTAACTGTACAGCCTGAACAGTTGTTTTGTTTTCAATAAAATGATTTAAACTTAATGCGG
>CAIRRW010000124.1 GCA_903881065.1 uncultured Bacteroidota bacterium | reverse complement strand
GTAAAGAAACTAATGGATGGAGCGCATTGGTAAATGTTGCTTATAAATTTAATCCAAATAATACAGTTTCACTTTTATTTATGCCTAATTTGTCAGGTGAAAACAAAGCTACGAGTGCTTATGATAATATTAAAAACAATGAAACAAAAGCACAGTTTTATGAATCAAGAAAGCAGATGGTGTATCAATTTAAATCGGAACATTATTTACCCACATCAAAAATAAAATTGGATTTGAATGCGAGTTATACTAAAGGAAATAGTAATGCTCCGGATTTTAAATATTTGACTTATGATGCTAATACAACTACAAATACTTATAGTCTTGACCCAGGATCTTATCCTGTAAACAGATTTTATAGATATTTATCAGATAATCTATTTGATTCACGAATAAGTGCAGAGTTGCCTATCGGTAATAAACCTGGTTTGCCTCGTAAGCTTAAATTCGGTGGGGCTTTTCAAGCGGATAAACAAAAATTTGAACAGTATCAGTATTATTTAGCTAAAGGAGAATATGCACCAAGATTATTAAATGATGATATTGATAGCTATTTAAATTTGGATCAGTTTGCTATTTCAACAGGCACAAATAACGGTGTGCCATATAGTGCACAAAATTGGTATTATAATTTGGATAATAGCCCTACTAATCATTCATTCGGAAGAAGTAAAGTACAGGCTGCATTTGTAATGGCTGATTATACTGTCTTTCCTCGTTTACGTGTATCTGGGGGAGTTCGAGTTGAGTATACCAATATGTATACTGATGTAGCCAAATTTGATTCGCTTGGTTATTCAGCAGATGACCCTCGGAGGTTTTATGCGGCAGGTACATTGCCTGCTACTCCTGGCACATTAAATGAAACAAGTTTTTTACCTAGTGCTACAATAATTTATAAAATACGCAGCAATGAAGATGCTCCAATAAATGTGCGTGCCGGTTACAGCCAGAGTGTTGCTCGCCCAAGTATTCGTGAGCTTTCAAACATTACTTCTTTCGATTACGAATTGCAGACCAATGTTACCGGTAATCCAAATTTAAAAATTGCTCATGTAAATAATTATGATTTCAGAATAGAATCTTTTTTCAAAAATAAGGATAATATTTCTTTAAGTGTTTTTTATAAAGACTTTAAAGACCATATCGAATTGGAAAGAAGTGATGTATTTTACTGGCAAAATGTGGATAAGTCAAATGTAACAGGAATAGAGTTGGAAGGAAGAAAAGGTATTGTAAAAGGGCTTGAAATTAGGGCAAATGTTACATTAGTAAAATCATACACAGAATACATAAGAACACGTCAAGAAATAGTTGGAAGTAATGTAGTAACTTATTATGAAGATACGGTAAAACGACCAATGTTCGGACAGGCGCCGTATGTAATAAATGCAATTCTTAGTTATACCTCAGATACACTGGGAATTACAGCTACTGTATGTTATAACATACAAGGTCCCAGACTTGTGATCGGTTCCAATAATAAATCGGTGCCTGATATTTATGAATTGCCAAGAAATCAATTGGATTTTAAACTGACTAAAAAATTAGGTAAAAAATTTAGTGCAAGTTTCACAATTAAAGATATTTTGAATTCACCTGTTATAAGGGCATATAAATTTGATGACGGGTATAATGTAATATATGATAAGTATAGATGGGGAACTAATTATTTATTAAGTATTACCTATAAAATTTAGTTTAAGAATAACAATAAACAATAGATAACCAGGCATACTAAGCAAAATAATGAAACGAGTAATATACCTATTTTTACTTTCTTTCTTGTTTCTTTCAAAAACAAGTACAGCACAAATACGCAATGTAATAGTTGAAAAGTATTATGTGTCGGATTCTCTGGATGCAACTGATAGTATCAATTATCAGACAAATCCTTCCTATGCCTCACCATTTTTACCTGTCGGATCTATAACTTACAGAGTGTATGTGCAAGTAGATTCGGGATATAAAATTCATAAAATATATGGTACCTCTTGTCATCCATTAGAATTCTTAAGTACTGCTAATTTTTTCAATCACATTTATTATTCAACCTACTATTTTGGGTATCTTATTCCTAAGAGTAGATTCTCAAGCAAACCAACAATAGCATTGGACAGTTGGCTAACTTTAGGTTCTGCAGCAGTTGGTACAGTTGGCACATCTTATACAGGTGTATTGAAATCCGAAGATTTTGATGGTTCATTTATTGGTGGTACGCATAATAGCGGAGGAACTTCTGGAATTGCAGGTGGTATTATCAGAAATAACGATACGGCAGCAGGGGTACCTGTTGACACATCGGATGGAATGGTACCTACAAATGAAATATTAGGGACATGGTCAAACAGTGGATTTATAGATGTCACTCAATCAGGTTCCCCTGATACTACAGTATTTGGAAATAGTAGAGTTGGTTCTCAATTTAGAAGTACAATAGGTTATCTTCAGCAAAATAATGGAGTAAGTGGAAATGCAGCAACAGGGCATAAAGTTCTTGTAGCACAACTTACAACTAAAGGACAACTGACATTTAAGATAAATTTAGAATTAGTTGATTCAACTGGAGGAGTTAATACTGGACATTATTTAAATTATGTTGCCTCTGCCGGCATTTGTGATAGTGTAGGAAGAGATACTACAGTGTTAGGGATTCTAAAATTTCCGCCTGATGCCCAGCAATGCGGATGTCAGGATCCTAATTTCCTTGAGTACAATGCCAGCCTGCAATGTGCGAGTCAGGATTCTTGCCACACCCGGATTGTTTTTGGCTGTATGGATACACTTGCATGCAATTATGATCCTAATGCAAACTATCACATTCAGAATTTATGTTGCTATCCTGGTAAATGTAATGACAGGGATATTAGTCTGGTGTGTCCCGGTATCAGCAGCCAATCCGGTTTTAGTCTATACCCTAATCCTGCAAGCAATAGTTTGACCTTACAGATTTCAGCCGGTACAAACCAGGAAATTAAATATGAAATATATGATTCATTCGGCACTTTGGTATTGACCAGAGAATTAGGAACACTATCGGGCACGACAACTAATGAAGTTGATGTTTCAAATCTGCATATCGGATTATATATGGCGAGAGTATATGTTGGTGGAGTTCCAACAAGTAAATCATTTATGAAAAATTAATTTCAAATGATAACTAAGATAAAAATACTAAGATATACATTCATTTTATTAACATTGACAACTGTTATTAATGGATGCAAGAAAAAAGAAGAAGCAACACCTGAGCAGGAAACAGGTTCGGTATCGGATGTTGATGGCAAAGAATATAAAACAGTAAAGATTGGCAACCAATGGTGGATGGCCGAAGATTTAAGATCAACAAGGTACCGCGACAGCACTTCGCTTCATGCAGTTCCTCCTCCTCCATTTGATACTACCTGGAGTAAATTCACAACTGGCGTTTATTGCAACAATCTTGATAATCAAAATTCAATAATAGGTGTGTTATATAACTGGTATGTTGTAAATGATTCACGAGGAATCGCCCCCAAAGGATGGCATATACCAACTGATGCCGAGTGGAAACAACTCGAACAGAATTTGGGAATGAGTTCGGCAGATGTAGATAATACAGGTTGGAGAGGTTCGCATGAAGGCGAAAAATTAAAAGTAATTAGAAGTTCAATAGGCGGGTGGTCTGATTATGGTTCTGTATGGGCTACCAACGAAAGTGGTTTTAGTGCTAAAGCTTACGGATGCAGAATGTTTGATGGTAGCTGGGGCTATCCTGGGCAAGGTTCAACAGGGTTCTGGTGGACAGCTACAGCTGAAAACAACAGTGCGTGGTACCGATATCTCGATTATAAAAATGCAAATGTATTTAGGTATTACGGACCTAAAACATATGGTTTTAGTATAAGATGTGTTAAAGATTAATTATGAAAAAAAATATTATTCTATTATTACTTTTTCTTCCTTTTGTATCATTAAGCCAGACGAATGATACCATAAAAACCAAAAGTAATAATGCAAAAACAGATACTTTAAGAAAAGGGGAATTTGAAATAGGAATATTATTTTCCCCTGATTATGATTTTAGAAAATTGAAATCAGATGCTTCTAGTCAGGCGATTACTGACATAAGGGACACAATGGAAACTGCAAAATTTGGTTTCACTGCCGGTTTAAATCTTGCTTACCATATTAATAAAAGACTTGTAATGGAAACAGGTTTACTGTTTTCTGATAGAGGCGAAAAAACAAAAAAAGTTTCTTTTACAAATGTACCTTCAGGGCAATTACCAATATATTTTACATACAAATATCATTATCTGTATCTTGATATTCCGTTAAAAGTAGACTACTATATTTTAACTGGAAAGCTTAAATTGTATGCAACTGCCGGTGCTTCAGGTAATGTTTTCCTAATGCAGAAAACAACCTTACTAAAGGGAAATGACAACGGAAATACTGAAAAAACATCCTTCGCTAGTAATTCTGGATTCAATAGAATTAGTGTTTCAATTCTTGCCGGTTTAGGTTTGGATTACTCAATATCAAATATAATTAAATTGCAAATAGAACCAATGTATAGACGCTCCTTAACATCAATAGTTGATGCTCCTGTAAAGTCATTTCTCTATTCTGCCGGTATAAATTTCGGTTTGTATTATAACTTATAAATTCAATGGCATGAAAAGAATTTCAGGTGGTTTAATTTATTTAATTGCTTTTCTAGGTTTAATTTCCATTAATACTTTAAAAAGTCAGAACCTTCCCAATTACAAATCTGTAAATTATAAAGATACAGTAATGCACTCCTATAGCTTCATAACTTTAGCTGAAGCAGATAGGATTTTAGGAAAACCATCTCGACTTTTGGATAGTACATTCAAGTTTTCAAGTGGAATGTTGAGATATAAAATCGACTACGTTGCCTCCTATAAAGACAGTACTTCAAAAGGTAGAATTTTCTTTATGTTCGAACAATATAATGACACCACTATTGCACGAACTACCTTCTCTAGTCTAAAAGCTGAGAATGAAAAAACTGCTAGATTAAGTATGGTAAATGAACTTGGTGGTGACGAATCATTTTTGGCAAAAGACAACCTTAATTATCCATTTATTCTGGTCATGAAAGGCAATAAATTATTCAAATTTAAACTGTACTATTTAGACGGTAAGGTATCATTGGATGAATTGATAAAGGTTACCAAAAAAATAGTTGTTTCGTATTAATCCCTCCTCTTTAATTAAATTTAAATTTTCCTTATCAATGTTAATTTAATTGTTCTTAAAATTTGTTTTTCTTAATATTTAATTACCAAAAAAATTCAACTTTCATAATCCTCATTTAATAATCACAACATATACTAAATCTAATTTTGTTCCCGAACTAATCACACTTATAAAAATAAATTTTACAAACCCACAAAACAGAAAGATTACGAAACCTATTAAAAAATTAGAACTAAAATTATTTTAAAACAATTACAAATTAACAAAAACGAAAAAATGAAAAAAATTTCAAACCTAATTGCAACAGCCGTATTAGCTGTTATTGCGGCGACACCGAGTATTGCTCAAACAAATCTTGGTGCGTCATGCGGATGTCCTTCAGTGGCATCTCGGCCAACTGTAAATCTATCAACTTTAGCTACCAATGGTGGAGTTTCTGATGGGGATTTATTAAACAACACAATTCTAACTTGTGACAAGATGTGGATTCTTGACAAAAAAATCTATGTACCTAATGGTAAAACATTAACAGTTCAACCGGGTACAGTTATTAAAGGTGTGGCTACAGGAGTTCCAACAACTGCTACCGCTCTTATTGTTTCTAGAGGTGGACAAATTATTGCTGACGGAACAGCAGAATGCCCAATCGTTATGACTGTTCAATCTGACCCAATGGACGGAACTACAGGAATTAATTTACCAACAGCTTCAAAATGGGGAGGTCTTGTATTGTGTGGACAAGCATCCAACACATTAACTCTTGCTAAAAATGGCCCTTTCCAGGCAGGTGTTGGCGATGGAAGACTTTGTGTTGCTGACGGTCTTGGAACTCACGAAGGTTTTGCAACGTCAGATTTCAGAGATCAATTTGGTGTGAATTTAACTACACCTCAAGCTGGTTACAAGACCACTTTTGATGATAATGATTGTTCTGGTATTTTGAGATATGTATCTGTAAGGTATGCAGGACAAATTCTTCAGGTTGGTGGAGAGTTGAATGGTATTTCTTTTGGTTCAGTTGGTAGAGGTACCATTGTTGACCATGTAGAAGTTATTTCTGCTGCTGACGATAACATGGAATTTTGGGGTGGAACTGTAAACATCAAAAACTGTACATTCATGTTCGGTAATGATGATATGTTTGACTGGGATGATGGATACAGCGGGAAAGTTCAAAATGTGTTTTCTATAAAAGTTTCTACAGCTGATACCGCTTCTGCAGCTACAAAAGATGCTGATAACGGTTTCGAAATGGATTCAGATGACCAGCAATCAGGTAATGGTTCAGGTGTTGCTATCGGAACAATCCAAGCTGGTGGTTACCGTTCACATCCGGTTATTTACAATGTAACTATGATTGGAAATAACAAAAGAACTGAATCTTCTGACAACACAGGAATGGCTGCTATCATGGCAAAAGAATTAACTGAAGGTGAAATCTACAATTCAGTATTTGCAAACTTTGCTGTAGGTTTAAACTTATGGACAGGAAATAAACCAGGAGAAGGTTCAAGAACAGCTACAACAAGTTCAACTGGTCAATCAGTAATTGACTCTTATGACAATTGGAGAAACAACAACGGTACACCAAGTTTAATTGTTAAAAACAATACTTTTATTGGTATGGGCACAGGTGCTCCAGGAGCATGGGCTGCTACTTTAGTAAAAGATGTTTCTAAACTTTCAGGAAGTGCATCATACTATCATAATGTTACTTCCCACTTACCAACAGCAGCAGATTCAATTCAATTTTATACTACTGATGGAAATATTAATGCTGCTACAATCCCAGGATTTACTTACGTTTGGGCAATGGATGGTACAAGCAATGCTGTTTCTACAAAATACAATGCTACTCCAAGCCCTGCTTTAGCTACTGCAACAGTTGCTCCTGCTGATGGGTTCTTTACACCTGAAAACTACAGAGGTGCCTTTGCATCTGGTGCTCCTTCATGGTTGTCTCAGTGGTCTTATGCTACATTGTTGCAAACAACAGGTGGATTAGCTGCATGTCCAACGGATATCAATCAAGACGGAATTACTGATAACAGTGACTTCTTGATACTGTTAGGCAACTTCAATCAATCTTGCCACTAGGGGAAGACACAGAATAAATCTTTAATACATATCGTCATGAAAAAAATTATATTAGGCGCAAGCCTACTTATACTGGGAGGTATTGCTCATGCTCAAAACGGGCTAGAGAATATCATAGTTGAAAAGTATTACGTTGCAAATGCTGCCGATGCAGCAGCTGCAGACGTAGATGCTACAAATGCAGGATACGCTACTGGTGCTTTGCCTGTAGGTTCGGTAACCTACAGAGTTTATGCCGATTTATTACCTGGATATAAAGTTCAGGCATTATATGGCACTAACGCCCCTTTACATACATTACAGGTAACTACAACAACGTCTTTCTATAACAATTCTGCAGGTGGTAATACTCCTACATGGAATAGAAACGCTGTAAAAAATACTACAGGTGGTGTGTTAGGTTTAGACTCTTGGTTTTCTGTTGGGTCTGCAGCTACTAACGCTTACGGAGTTCTAAAGTCAGAAGATGACGTGACTAACGGTGGTGCAAACCTTGTTACTGCAGTTGCAGGTAACGTTTTGCAAAATAATGCTGCTGCTGCAGGTATTCCTTTAACAACTCAGGATGGTTACTATTATTCAGGAGCACCAAGCGGTTTGGCTGCACCTCAATCAGTAACATTTGTAGGTCTTACCTCTGCACTTAATGTGTTTACTGATGGTTCAACTGTTGGTAGTTCATTCTCCACAACCAATGGTTCTATTGCATCTTTAAACGGTTCTACAGGTCCTATTTCTGCTACTAATAGAGTATTGTTAGGTCAGTTTACTACAGATGGAGTTTTTGGTTTTCAATTAAATCTTCAATTGGGAACTCCTTCAGGTGGTACTCAAAATTTTGTTGCAAACAATCCTACTGGAGCTGAAATTTCAATCCCTAGTTTAATTCTTGCTCCAAATTTGCCTCCAACAGTTTCTATCACTTCTCCTACAACAGGTGCTAGTTTCATTACTGGCTCTAATGTTGCAATTGCTGCTACAGCAGCTGATGCTGATGGTACAGTTTCTTCAGTAAAATTCTTTGTTGATGGTGTTTCTATTGCAGTTGATAATAGTTCTCCATACACTGCTAATTATACTGGCGTTGTAGGTTCGCATACTTTAACAGCAAGAGCTTGTGATAACACAGGAGATTCAACTACTTCAGCAGCAGTAACAATTAATGTTGCAAATAATCAACCTCCAACTGTAAGCGTTTCAGCTCCAACAACAGGTGTTGTAGGTGATGTTATCGCTATTTCTGCTACAGCAGCTGATGCTGATGGAACAGTTGCTTCGGTACAGTTTTTTGTTGACGGTGTTTCTTTAAGCACAGCTATTAGTTCTCCTTATAATGCTAGTTGGACTGCAGTTTTGGGTTTACACCACATTACTGCTAAATCTACAGACAACTTAGGTGCTCAAACAACTTCTATAGTTGCTGACATCACCATTGTTGCTAATATTCCTCCTGCAGTAAGTTTAAATTCTCCAACAAGTTCATCTGTATTTACAGCTCCTGCCGTTGTTTCTTTAGCCGCTACAGCATCTGATGCTGACGGAACAGTTACACAAGTTGAGTTTTTTGTAAATGGTGTTTCTGTTGGTATTGATAATAGTGCGCCTTACACAGGTTCTTGGACCAGCGTTATAGGCAATGCTATATTTACTGCAAAAGCTACTGATAACAGAGGTGCTGTAACTACATCTGCTCCAATTACTCTTTCAATAGCTGACCCGAATGCATTACCATATAAAATAGTAACTACAACAGAAAAATGTTTAATCACTTCTTTCTGTTTACCAATAGCTGCTGTTGATACAGTTAAAAACGTAATCGGTTATGACATGGTGTTGCATTATAATACTGCCAAAGTACGTGCTACAGGCGGTATAACTGTTAATAGTGGATTAATTACACCTTCGTATGTAGATGTTGCAAATAGCATTGACTCTATAAACGGAGTAATGAATATTTCTGCTTATCTTAACTCTACTGCTCCTGCAGGTACAGTATTCAATGGAACAGGTAACTTATTATGTGTTCAATTCAATAAAAAAGCTGGATTTAACTCTGTAGATACTGCACACTTTACAGTGGCTCCATTACAGGAAAGTTACTACAATGGTGTTGTTGCTAAATTAGTTCAGGCTGGTGATTACATCTCTTATAAAGACAGTACTTTTAGTGGTAAATTGAAATTCTGGGCAGATACAAGTGCAATACTTTATAATGTTGGTAACCCAAATCAGTATTTAATTACTAACATCTATGGTACTGATAATACAGGAGCAAATCAATCTGTTGCTGCTGTTCAACCTGATTTAACTGGTAGTTTTGTTTACAACATCAACCATGGTTCTGATATTTCTGTTCAAAGAGATATCCTTCCTAACACAAGTGTACAGCCTGTTGTAAATGGTTTCGACGTTTTCTTAACCAGAAAATTATTAATCAACGATCCATCATTTGTTCCTACAATTCATCAAATGGTTGCAATGGATGTTAACATGGATGGAGTAATCAGCGCGGGTGACGTTTCTCAAATCAATCAACGTACTGTATTGATTATTCCTGAATTTAAACAATCATGGAACTACAATGCTCAGGGTGTTTCAAATGGTCAATTATCTAAAGACTGGTTGTTTATTGATTCTACATTAACTGTAAGTGCTGCTTACCAACGTTCTTCAACATTCCCTACTGATGATGGAATCGGTTTCTCTAAATTCAGAACACCGGTAGTTCCTTTCCATTTATCAGTGCCTTCAACCGGCGGTTCTTGTCCTTCAATTACCAATGGTGGAAAATACATTGGTGTTATGTTGGGAGATGTGAATGGAAGTTATAAAAACATTGCTGCTGATGGTGTATTGAAACAATTGAGCAGTAACAATAAAGTTATTTTTGACTTATCAAATTCAGCTATCAGCAATGGGTATATCAATATACCGGTTTCAATTGTATCAGATGTAAATGTTAATTCACTTGACTTTGCAACACAATTCAACCAAAGTAATTTATCATACAGCTCAATTATTAACAATGCATTTTATGCTCAAACATTGGATAATTTTAATACTGTTGATAATACTTTACGTTTCACTTCGAACAGTTTACAAAACTATGACATCACTCAACCTATCGTATCTGTTAAGTTTGCTACAAGTGCTACAGAAATCAACTCGACAGATTTAAGTTCGTTGGAAGGTTACTTAAATGGTGAAAAAGTAACTGTTGAAGTAACAGGTACTGCTTCTGCAACCACTGGAATCAACGCTGTTAACTCTGCAGATTACATGGTTAACATTTATCCTAACCCTGCCAAAGAAACATTAAATGTAATAGCTGCTGAAAATGCACTTGTTCAATTAATGGACATCACAGGCAAGCAAGTTATCCTTGAAACAAATGCTGTTGCAAACCAAAAGCAGGAAATCAATTTACAATCCATTGCTAATGGTGTGTATATATTGAAGGTTTCAAATGATAAATTTGTTTCTATCAAAAAAGTAGTTGTGAATAAATAGAAGTTTTAGTTTTTAAAATAAAAAAGCCCCGTGCAAATTGCACGGGGCTTTTTTATTAAGTTTAAAAG
>CAIRRW010000123.1 GCA_903881065.1 uncultured Bacteroidota bacterium | reverse complement strand
TCCGAAACTTTACTATCAATAACTGATTTCAAAAATTCAAAATCTGCGGTTGCCTGCATTGCCGTAAAGCTAAATTCGGTAAGATTAATTGATAATGTGATTTTGTATTAGCCTTTTTCTAAAACTCCTTAAAGCCGCATCCTCCTGCTTCCTCATTTCATCTTTCGCAGTCTTAGTTTTATCAGCATAACCAAGCAAATGCAACGTTCCATGAATAATTACCCTGTGTAATTCATTTTCAAAAGCAACATTAAACTTCGCAGCATTTTCCCGCACCCTATCTAAACTTATATATATGTCTCCTGAAATAGGCAGGTTTTTATCTTCTTTCGAATAATCAAACGTAATTATATCGGTATAGGTGTCGTGATTCAAATATTGTTTGTTCATCCCAAGCAGAAACTCATCCGAACAAAAAACAAAGTTCAATTCCCCAACACTTCTTTTCTTCTTATTGATAACAGCCGAAATCCACTGCTTGATTACAGTTTTATTTTTTAATGTAAATTTTATTTCGCGTGAGTTAAAATGTATCATTTCATTCCTTTCCTCTCTCTCCAAATCTGATTGAAAGATTTTATTGCAACGGTTGGTAATTCTCTTCTTTCTCCCCAGTTCTTCTTGAAAAATTGTTTCAACATAAAGTTCTTCACCTTCGCTCCTCCCTTGTCCATTTTGCTGCGTTTCAGCATTGCTCCTTTCCAGAAAAACCAAACCCAGTTTTCCGCTTTTGTTGATAATCCTTTTTCTACCGATTGTTTTCTATTCAGCAATAATAGCTTCGGAATATCAATCTTTACGGGACAAACACCTTTGCATTCGCCGCATAAAGTAGAAGCAAAACTCAAATGTTTGAATTCTTCCATCCCCTTGAAATGAGGAGTAATAATACTTCCAATCGGTCCGCCATAAGTCGTTCCATATGCATGTCCGCCAATCGTTTTATAAACGGGACAAGCATTGGAACAGGCTCCGCAACGAATACAGGATAATGCTCTTCGTTGTTCAGGCTCTTCCAATAATGTAGAACGCCCGTTGTCAAGCAATATCACATACATTTCTTCTGGCCCGTCTATTTCTCCTGCTTGTTTCGGTCCGGTATATATTGTGTTGTAAGCCGTAATCTGTTGGCCGGTGCCATAAGTAGCAAGCAGCGGCCAGAACAAATCCAAATCAGCCAGCGTAGGCAACATTTTTTCAATCCCTACAATCGCAATCTGAATCTTAGGAAATGCCATCGACATCAATCCATTGCCTTCGTTTTCAGTAACTGCTACTGCACCTATATCAGCAATCAAAAAATTTCCGCCACTTACCCCAACCTCTGCTTTGCTGTACCTGCTGCGCAATTCCTCACGTACAAAGTTGGTAATTTGTTCAGGTGAATAATCTATCGGTGTTCCCTTTTTCTCATTAAATGTTTTAGAAACCTCTTCTTTGGAAAGGTGCATTGCCGGAGTTACAATGTGATATGGCGCTTCTTTCCGAAGCTGCACAATGTATTCACCTAAATCTGTTTCAATACTTTCTATTCCGTTTTTCTCCAGCTCATTATTAAAATGCACTTCTTCAGTAGCCATTGATTTTGCTTTTACCACCGATTTTGCATTTGCCTTTTTCATTATCTGAAGCGCTTCCTTCATCGCCTCTTCCCCATCCTGCGCCCAAATTACCTTTCCACCACGTTTAATAAAATTAGCCTCAAACTCAATTAAATATTTCTCAAGATTATCTATTGATTTCTGTTTGATAGCAGCAGCACGTGTTTTGGCAAGTTCCAAATCACAGAACTGCTCTTTTCCTTCAATAACTTTTTTATCGTATTGAGCAATATTATAACGAAGCGTTTTACGGTGCGCCGCATCAAACCCCTTCTTTTCCGATGCTTCTAAAAATAAATCTGCTTCCTTCATCCCTAATTATTTTTTATCCGAGTCAATCACAATCCGCTCATTTCTATTCGCCAGTTCCCAGGCAGTATAAAAAACAAGTCGTGTAATCTTTTCCATTTTATCAAAATTAATCTTTTCTACTTTATCTGTTGCCTTATGATAATCTTCGTGTACGCCATTAAAATAAAATATAATCGGTATTCCATTCTTCGCAAAGTTATAATGATCTGAGCGATAATAAAAGCGATTTTTATCATTTACGTCATTATAAGTATAATCGAGTTCAAGGTTTTCATACAATTTATTTGCACTTTCGCTGATGGTATGCAGTTGCGAACTTAATTTATCATCACCTATCACATAAATATAATTTGCATTGTCTTTGTGTTTTTCATCCTGACGACCAATCATATCTATATTCAAGTCGCAAACAGTATTCTTTATAGGGAATTCAGGGTGCTGCACATAATACGATGAGCCCAGCAAACCTTTTTCTTCGCCTGCCACAGTCATAAATAATATACTTCTCCTTGGTCCATGACCATCCTTTTTTGCTTTCGCAAAAGCCTGTGCAAGTTCCATTACACCTACTGTTCCAGAGCCATCATCATCGGCGCCATTAAAAACCACATCTCCACTTTTTCCTAAATGATCATAATGTGCAGTAACAATAATAAGTTCGTTTTTTAAATCTCCTCCTTCAATATAACCTAATACATTTTCGGAATTTACTTTTTCTATCTTCGATTTTATTCCGATTTCTATTTTCGTTTTTGCCACTAGATTCAATGGTTTTCCGCTTGCAAGTATTTTTTCTTTTAATGAATCAATCTTTTTCTTTTTCAAAATAGCGTTCGCCATTTCCTTGGAAATGTATATAACAGGCATTTCTATTGTGTTTCCTTCCAGCTTCATTGATTCCGATTCCAATCGATGTTTGTTATCTGCTACATCTTTCTCAACATTATCAACCACAATTAATAATGCTGAAACGCCTTTCTCTTTCGCTTTATCGGGTTTTGTTTTGTAATACGACCATTTTGTTCTATCCTTTTTTCCAGAAACGAATGAAGTAGAATCTTTTCTGAACGGCTCACCAGACAGAATCATTACCACTTTACCTTTTACATCTATACCTTTATAATCGCTATATTTATCATCATCAATACCATATCCTAAAAACAAAACAGAAGTTGAATTTATCTGTTGTTCTGATTGTCCGGGATAATTATAAAAATCTTTATTGGCAATAAAATTTATTTTGTTGATGGAGACTTCTGCATGTGTTGGTTTAACTATGTCCAGAGGGAATTCCTGATAGTAGGTGTTATCTCTATAAGGAGGAATTCCGAAACTCCTAAACATACTTTGAATAAAATCGGCACACTTTTTTTGTCCATCTTTTCCTGTTTCCCTGCCTTCCATTGCATCATCGGAAACTATTGTTAAATAACCTTTCAAGTCTTCCTTAGTTATTATTCTGGAATACCTCATTGCCACCGTATCTTTATCCTGAGCGAAAAGAATGGAAGGAAATAAAAGAAACAAAAGTATTTTTATATCCACAGATTCGTAAATTCGTATTTATTTGTTATCTGTAACAACTATATCTTAGCAATTCTATCCGCATGTCTTCCTCCTTCAAAAGCGGTGTAGAAAAAAACATCCACACATTTAATAGCTTCTTCTTCAGAGATAAACCGTGCAGGAAGTGTTAATATATTTGCATCGTTATGCTGACGTGCAAGAGATGCTATTTCAGCATTCCAACATAATGCCGAACGAATTCCTTTATGCTTATTGGCTGTCATATTTATTCCGTTTCCGCTGCCGCACATTAATAACCCGAAATCAAACTCTCTGTTTTCAACTGCTGTGGCAACAGGATGTCCATAATCCGGATAATCTGCACGGTCTTCGGAATAGCAACCAAAGTCTTTTATCTCAAACCCCTTAGTTTGCAAATACGATTTTAGAAATTCTTTCATCTTAAAACCTGCATGGTCGGCTCCTATTGCTATTTTCATTTTGAATATTAAAGTTTAACTAATTCGGGCAAATTTAATCATTATTGATGTAGTTGACATAAATAATCCTGCCTATGATGGTTTATTCATCAACAACCTTTCAACATTAAAATTAATTGCTTTTGATTATCTACATAGGAAGTATTATAGATGAAACATTGGCACATACAGGACTCAATTAAGCATAAAAGAAGTCCTTCAGAAAATGAGTGATGTAATTAAAATAATGGTTGATTAGGGTAGTGCCATATAATGTGGAGTAAATACTGTGTAACTTGAAGATAGTACGGTATAACTTGACTATAGTATGGTGTAATAGTAGCATAGTACAGTATAACTTGACCATAGTATGGTGTAACCTGACTATAGTACGGTATAACTTGACAATAATACCATATAACCTGACTATAGTACAGTATAACCTGACCATAGTACAGTATAACCTGACCAGAATACAGTATAACCTGACTATAGTATGATACTATAGTCAGGTTATACTGTATTCTGGTCTTCTTCGGTGCTTATTACCCTTTGAAATCCATATCCAGCCTCATATCAATATCAATTTCGGTTGGATGTTATAAATTAAAATATAATTTAATTAGTTGCGAATTGTTTATTTTGAAATTTAAAATGCGTGTTGCACTCATTTCCATGTTGGCTCATTTTTTACTTCCACCATTAATCTTATATTTGCACCCCGATTTAAAATAATAGTTAATAATAAATATAGATTTCAATGGCAAATTCAGGCGACATCAATGTAGGTTCCGTAATTCGTTTCAATGGCGAACTTTGCAGAATAGAAGAATATCAACACCGTACTCCGGGCAATTTACGTGCGTTTTATCAGGCACGTATGCGTAACTTAAAAAACGGAAAGATAGTAGAAAACCGTTTCCGTGCAGGTGAAGCTGTGGAATTGGTGCGTGTGGATTACAAACAAATGCAATTTATTTATCCGGAAGGAGAATTTATTGTGGTGATGGATAATGAATCATATGAGCAGATACATATTCCGGCATTTTTGTTGGGAGATAGTATTAAATTTTTGAAGGAAGGGATGGAGATAAAAGTTTCGTTTGAGGGCGATGAACCAATATTGGCGGAGGCTCCAACGTTTGTTGAACTTGTAATAAAATATGCTGAACCTGGTGAGAAAGGCAATACAGCAACTAATACATTGAAACCTGCAACGATGGAAACTGGAGCTGTGGTGAACGTTCCGCTATTTGTGAATGAAGGAGAAAAAATTAAAATTGATACACGTACGAACTCGTATGTGGAGAGAGTGAAATAAATAAGTTCAAGTTTTATCCTACGCCTCGTTATTAATTTAACGGGGCGTTTTTATATTTATTATCTTTGACGGCATTCAAAAAACAAGACTTATAAATCATGAAATTATCTTCTCCACATACACTTAAAGACATTGCAGCACTTATTAATTGTGCGTTTGAAGGCGATGCAAATCATAAAATTACCGGCTTAAACGAAATTCACATGGTGGAAGCCGGTGATATTGTGTTTGTAGATCATCCAAAATATTATGATAAAGCATTGCACTCAAAAGCAACAACTATTTTGATCAATAAAAATGTTGTTTGTCCGGAAGGGAAAGCGCTGTTGATTTCGGATGACCCATTCAGAGATTATAATAAACTGGTAAGGCATTTTTATCCTGTAAATTATTCATTAAAACAGATTAGCGATACGGCAAAAGTTGGTGAAGGTTCGGTGATAATGCCGGGTGTTTATTTGGGAAACAATGTTACGATTGGAAACAATTGTGTAATACATCCAAATGTTACAATCTACAATGATTGCCATATTGGAAACAATGTGATAATACATGCAAATTGCGTGATAGGTGCTGATGCATTTTATTATAAAAAACGTGCGGATTATTTTGATAAAATGATTTCATGCGGAAGAGTGATTATAGAAGATGATGTGGAAATAGGTCCTATGTGTACTATAGATAAAGGAGTTTCGGGAGATACTAAAATTGGTGCAGGAACAAAACTTGATAATCACGTGCAGATAGGACACGACACACAGGTAGGAAAAATGTGCCTGATGGCTTCACAGGTGGGCGTTGCAGGGGTTGTGAAAATAGAAGATGGAGTAACATTATGGGGGCAGGCAGGAATACGAAGTGATGTGACAATTGGGAAAGGTGCTGTATTGCTGGCACAAGCAGGACTGGGAGAAGATATTCCGGCAGGAAAAACCTATTTCGGTTCACCGGCTGGTGATGCAAGGGCAAAAATGAAAGAAGTGGCAGCCTTAAAAATGTTGCCTGATTTAATTAAAGATATAAAGCATTAATTTCTTAACAATAAATTATCTACTTCCATCTTCTTTATTATTTTTTTAGTCTAATTTAAAGAACAAAAACCCAAAAGATTCCTACCTTTGCATACTAATGAGTAATACTTCTGACATGTCTTCTCCTTTGAATAAGAACTTTTCAAAACGAATTAAGGATATAAAACTTAATTCGCTTTTGGAGATTACGAAGGCAATCAATTTAAATTCCTCTACCGAACAATTACTTCAAATTCTGGAAAATGTATTAAAAACCGAATTGAACATTGGCAAATTAGTGTTGTTCAGTAATGAAAATGGTTGGAAATGTATCTTAAAATATGGTGTTGGAGAGGAAGAAAAGGAAATTGATGTTGAAAAAGACTTATTACCCATACACGAAATAAGTACTACCAATTTCTCAGACGGAACGCTTAGTAAAACATTTGAAATTGTAATTCCTGTTTTTCATAAAACAGTTCCATTGGCTTATGTATTAATTGGAGATTTGGAAGATAAGGTTGAACTGAGTCCAACTATTAAACATTTGCCATTCGTACAAACACTTGCAAGTATTATTGTAGTTGCAATTGAAAATAAAAAATTGGCGAAAGAAAATATTCGTCAGGCAGCAATGAGGAAAGAGTTAGAGTTGGCTTCTGAAATGCAGTCAATGCTTTTCCCTACTTCACTTCCTCAAGATAAGGTTTTGGATACTTCTGCCTTTTATTTGCCCCATCAGGAAGTTGGCGGTGATTATTATGATTTTATCTGGCTCAACAAAAATGAATGTGCCTTTTGTGTTGCCGACGTTTCCGGGAAAGGAGTTGCTGCAGCACTTTTAATGTCGAACTTTCAAGCCAACCTAAGAGTTTTGTTTAATCAAACCACTTCCCTTACAGAGCTTGTTCGTGAATTGAATTCAAAGGTGATGGCAAGTGCAAAAGGTGAGAAGTTCATTACTTTATTTATTGCGAAGTATAATTTAATTACACGAACATTAACATATGTAAATGCTGCACATAATCCACCTTTAGTTTCAATTGGAAACTCCATAAGTTTGTTGAAAACAGGATGTACAGGATTAGGTATGTTTGATGAAATAACAAAGATAAAAGAAGGGATTGTTAATATCACATCAGGCACTTCGATTGTTTGCTACACAGACGGACTAGTAGAATTGGAAAATGATAACTCCGAGGATTTTGGAATAGAATCATTGAAAAATATCATCAGAGAGAATCAACATCTTGACATGAAGGAGCTTAACCGCTTGATAATGCAAACTATTATCACCTACAAACAAAGTATGCCTTATATTGACGACATAGCTTTGTTTAGTATAAGAATGCACTAGATTTATTTTGAATTTTGTAGACAACTCCCGTCTCTAATAAAAAAGCAGACTCTTTACACTCATTACATAAATTAATCCACAATAAAACGGGTAGATATTAAATATCTACCCGTTTTATTATATATAATCTTAATTCAGAAGTTCAAAAACTCCTGCCGCGCCTTGCCCAGTTCCCACACACATACTCACAATACCATATTTTTTATTTCGTCTTCTCAATTCACTAAATAATTGCACCGACAATTTAGCACCCGTGCAACCTAACGGATGACCCAGAGCAATAGCTCCGCCATTAACATTTACAATCTCCTGATTCAAATTTAATTCTCTACAAACAGCTAATGATTGTGATGCAAAAGCTTCATTCAATTCTATTAAATCAATTTGATTTAAATTCATCCCTGCAAGTTTCAATGCCTTTGGAATAGCTGCCACAGGCCCAATTCCCATGATGCGAGGAGGAACACCTGCTGCCGCAAAGCTTACCATACGAGCTATCGGTTTCAAATTATTTTCTTTCAAAAACTTTTCAGAAACTACCATCACAAACGAAGCACCATCACTTGTCTGTGATGAATTACCCGCTGTTACACTTCCTGCAGCATCAAATACAGGTTTTAATTTTGCAAGCGCATCCATTGTTGTATCTGCTCTCGGACCTTCATCTGCATCAACAATAAAATCACGTGTCTTCTTTTTTTCATTTTCATCTACGTATGTTTCCGTAATTTTTATTGGAACAATTTCTTCTTTAAATTTCCCTTCTTTTATTGCTTTTATTGCCTTTTGATGCGAGTTAAATGAAAACGCATCCTGGTCTTCACGGCTCACTTTATATTCTTTTGCAACTGCTTCTGCAGTTAATCCCATACCCCAATAATGATCAGGATGTGCAAGCGCAACACCAGCATGAGGCACAATTCTCCAACCACCCATTGGAATCAAACTCATGCTTTCAGCACCGCCTGCAATAATACAATCAGCCATTCCTGCATGTATTTTTGCAGATGCAATTGAAATTGTTTCCAGCCCGGAAGCACAATATCTATTAACAGTTACCCCCGAAACTTTATCAGTATTAAATGCCATCAGCGAAATCAATCGCCCCATATTTAAACCTTGCTCCGCTTCAGGCATTGCATTTCCAACTATCAAATCATCCACCTGTTCGTGAGAAATGTTAGGTACCGAAGCCATCAAATGTTTGATAACGTCCGATGCTAAATCATCAGGGCGTGTAAAACGAAATCCTCCTTTGTTTGCTTTACCAACGGCTGTTCTAAAACCTGCTACTATATATGCGTTCATACTATTTTAGTTTCTTAAAATTTTACCACCTGAAATAATTGACTGCAAACGCTCAAGTGTTTTGCGTTCTCCACATAATGATAAGAAAGCTTCTCTTTCTAAATCCAACAGATATTGTTCGCTCACTAAAGTAGGTGCTGATA
>CAIRRW010000122.1 GCA_903881065.1 uncultured Bacteroidota bacterium | reverse complement strand
TTGTTACCATCAGTGGATGGGTGCAGGGAGTCAGAGATAAAGGTTCATTACTTTGGATTGATTTACGCGATCGATATGGAATAACTCAGATAACCATTGAAACTGAAAATGCCGGCAAAGTCATTGTTGATATTGCGCGCTCATTAGGACGGGAATATGTGATAAGCGTTACTGGGATAGTTGCAGAACGTTATTCCAAATCAGATAAAATTGAAACAGGCGATATTGAAATAACTCCTGAAAAGATTGTTGTATTAAATTCTTCCATCACTCCGCCTTTCACTATAGAAGATGATACGGATGGTGGCGATGATATACGAATGAAATATCGTTACCTTGATTTGCGAAGAAATCCGGTACGTAAAAACTTGGAATTGCGCCATCGGATGGCTATTGAAACTCGTTTGCACCTTGATAAATTAAACTTTCTTGAAGTTGAAACTCCTGTTTTAATAAAATCAACACCGGAAGGAGCACGCGATTTTGTGGTTCCATCACGTATGAATCAAGGTGAGTTTTATGCTTTGCCTCAATCTCCTCAAACATTTAAACAACTGTTAATGGTAGGTGGTTTCGACCGTTATTATCAGATTGTAAAATGTTTTAGAGATGAAGATTTGCGTGCCGACCGTCAGCCTGAATTTACTCAGATAGATTGTGAAATGGCGTTTGTGGAGCAAGAAGATATTTTAAATACGTTTGAAGGATTGGTTCGCCATTTATTCAAATCCGTTAAAGGCATCGATATACCTCAATTAACCAGAATGACGTATGCTGATGCAATGAAATTTTATGGTAACGACAAACCGGATATTCGTTTCGAAATGAAGTTTGTTGAATTGAATGATATTGTAAAAGGCAAGAATTTTAAAGTGTTTGATGATGCTGGTTTGGTAGTTGGAATTTGTGCAAAAGGAGCAGCAGAATATTCACGCAAACAGCTGGATGAACTTACTGAATTTGTAAAACGTCCGCAGATAGGAGCTACAGGCTTGGTTTACGCAAGATATAATGCTGACGGCACAATAAAATCTTCGGTAGATAAATTTTATAATGAAGAGGAATTAAAAAAGTGGGCTGCTGCTTTTAATGCTCAGCCTGGTGATTTAATTCTACTGCTTGCCGGCGAAGAAAATAAAACTCGTAAAGCTCTTTCCGAACTGCGCTTGGAAATGGGTACCCGATTAGGATTACGCGATAAAAATAAATTTGCAGCACATTGGGTAGTTGATTTTCCGCTGCTCGAATTTAATGAAGAAGCGAATAGATGGCATGCCATGCACCACCCTTTCACGTCTCCAAAACCTGAAGATATTGAATTGATTGATACTAACCCTGGTGCTGTTCGTGCAAATGCATATGATATGGTGATTAACGGCGTTGAAGTTGGCGGTGGTTCAATACGTATATTCAACAAACAATTACAATCCCGAATGTTCGATTTGCTTGGTTTCAGCAAAGAAGAAGCTGAAGCACAGTTCGGATTTTTGATGAGTGCTTTCGAATTTGGCGCTCCTCCTCATGGAGGCATTGCATTTGGCTTCGACCGATTATGTTCACTTTTTGGTGGAGCTGATGTTATCCGTGATTTTATTGCTTTCCCTAAAAATAATTCGGGACGTGATGTGATGATTGATTCCCCATCAACTATTTCTCAACTGCAATTAGATGAGTTGAATATTTCTTTGAAGAAGGGGTAGTTTATTTGTTCACTGACTTATTAGTTATTTAGTCGAAACCTGACAGATTTTAAAAATCTGTCAGGTTTATTTTTCTTCCAAAACACCATTTCTTTATTCGTTTTATCCCGAAATCAAGGAAATCACAGTTTTAGCACAATTGTAATCTACTAATAATCAATACGGTGCATCTTATTTTCCAAAGGGTGAACCTTTTTCTTCATTTGGTGAACCTTTTTAAAAAAAGGTACACCAAAAGCTGAATTTGATGCATCAAAAAGTGAAAAGGGTGCATCAAAAATGTAAAAAGGTGCACGTTTTCTGAAAAAGGTTCACCAAATGAAGAAAAAGGTGCAGCAAATGAGAAATGTGTAATTCCTTCTCAGAGAAATAGTAAACTTAATACTTCAAAGTGATTTTAAAGTTGTTATTCTGAGCTTTCTTTTCGGGAAGTTCGCTTGGCGGCAGCGGCATTTCTTTAAATGATTCAATCATTTTAATCATGTCAGGTTCGTATTTTTCTTTGTTCTCAATTGTTGTCCAAATTAATACTTGATAGAAAGTATACGGCGTTTCAATAATTGCCAGTTTATAAAACACTTCTGTTTTGCCCACCTGTCCTGTTACATCGGCAATTAGAGCTTTATTCTTATTTATTTCCTGCCGGCCCGGAACACTAATCTTTCCATTTTTTATGGCGTCAACAAAACCCTGTTTCGCTACCGTATTAAAATATGCATCAAGGTCGTAATTCATATCATAATCCTGCATAGTTTTTTTCTTCTCCATTATCACCAACGAATAAATTCCTATATCTGTATTCTGATACTGAGAAGCGGCATCTTTACTTAATTCTTTACATGCTTTTAAATAATCAGGAATAGAAATTACATACCGATTATTCTCTGTTACCTCTCTAAACTCTGCTTTGTGATTACATGACGAAACTGCTATAATCGTAACTATTAAAAATAAATATTGCTTACCCATTTTATGCATAAATTAATCATTGCAAAGTACACCATTTTTTTTGTCACTCCCAAATACATATTCAAACTACATCTACCAATAACAATTATTGATGTATTATAAGTATTGCTTTTACGGTTTCGTCCATGAAAAACGAACTTATAATCTATCTATATTAATACATGTACCTATTTAATGTGATAATTTATTTCTACTTTTGATAAGTAAAACAAATCAAGTTTTTACTTCATTAAACAGTACGTAATTTTATTCTCATGAAAAAATATTTACTCTGTACCTTATCCATTACTGTACTTGTATTTAACGCACACGCACAGGATTTTCTTGGCTTTACAAATAGTAACTATTCCGGTGTAACTGGCAGTGATTTGCAGCCCGCATCCATAGTTGACAGTCGATTTAAAACAGACTTCAACTTGTTTGGAACAAGTTTTAGTTTGTATAATAATTATGTAGGCTTGAAACATGAAGCACTAGATCATGACCATAAATGGACAGATTTTTCTACGGATAATTATTATGCTTTTAAGGAGACTCCAATTCAAAATCATTTAGACATTAGAAGTGGACCAAAACCAAAATCAATTTATATAGCAAATAATCTTTATTTACCTTCTTTAATGGTTAATCTTACTGATAAAGATGCTATTGCATTGAAGTGGAAAGTAAGATCAATAATTAACATTGATGGCGTGGATGCACCGCTGGCAGATCTATTATATAACTCACTTGAAGTTCCTTCATTATGGGTACCACAGGTAAACAATAAAAATTTAAGTGTTCAAGCCATGGTTTGGGCTGAATATGGTTTTACGTATGCACGTGTAATAAAAGCAGAAGGAGAACATTTTCTGAAGGCAGGAGCTACCGTAAAATATGTTGCTGGATTGGCTGCAGCTTATTTTTATGTTAAGGATTTTCAATATCAATTCTCGAGCGACTCAGTACTTAGCATATCACATGGTGATGCAGGTTATGGGCATTCATCCAATTTCAATAGCGACCAAAACAATTTTGGTTATAAGTCAGTATCGCAACCATCCTTTGGTTTTGATTTAGGAGTTGTGTATGAATGGCGACCTGACTATATGAAATATAAATATGACATGAACGGAGAGAAGGACTTGACGCGCAAGGATCTCAACAAATACAAATTAAAAGTTGGCCTTTCAATATTGGACATCGGTAAAGTTAAATTTAGTAATGGTTAGAGTCAATCATTCGACCCGACAACTTCCAATTGGGATATTAAGAACATCAATTTAAGTAATATTTCCAAGTTTGATAGCGTACTAAATGGCAGATTCAGTACTACAGGTTATACAGCCAATAATAATTCCAGTTTTAAAATGAATCTGCCAACCGTATTATCAGCGCAGATTGATTATAATATCTGGAAAGATTTTTATGTAAACCTTACTCCGCGATATGCATTTCAATTCAAAAATCAACCTGCTAAAGTTCATGAAATGTCTATCATCAGCCTTATTCCGCGTTGGGATCATCGTCATTTCGGAGTTTATGTTCCAGTATCGTATGATCAGATGGGAATGTTGCGTGTAGGGTTAGGTTTGCGTATTGGTCCGTTAATTGTTGGAACGTCCAATATCGCACCATTTGTAACTACAAAAACAATTTATGGTGAAGATATAGAAGTTATGTTCAGGATGGCAGTACTTAAACCGAAACTGCGCGATCGTGATGGCGACCATATATCCGACGATAAAGATAAATGTATTGATGTACCGGGAACATGGGAATTCTTGGGTTGCCCTGACAAAGATGGAGATCATGTGCCTGATAAAGATGATGCTTGCCCTGATGAGCCGGGATTACCTGAACTGCACGGCTGCCCGGATCGTGACCATGATGGAATTGCTGATAAAGATGATGCCTGCCCTGATCAACCTGGATTGGCTAAATTTAATGGCTGCCCTGATACCGATGGTGACGGCATCCCAGATAAAGATGATGACTGCCCTAATGAAGCGGGACTTCCGCAATTTAAAGGATGCCCTGATAGAGATGGCGATGGAGTAATTGACAAATTGGATAAATGTCCTGATGTGCCTGGACCTGCAAGTAATGATGGTTGCCCTGAAGTGAAATTAATTTTGGTTGATTCAGTTGGTAATACTGTACGAACTTCTATCCAAAGCAAAGATGAAACCTTTAGTTTTGATAATTTACCTGCAGATGAAAAAGTTAGATTCAAACTCGAAGGTGCACATACCGATACAGTAACAATAGCAAAAGTAGTAGTAGGTGGAATTACTAAAAATGCTATAAAAGAAAGTAAAGATGTGTTCTTCCACTTTATTATTCAAAAACCTGAAGTGGTTGTAAATAAAGACGTAGCTGTGAAACTGGATACTGTGGAACAAGCAATTGTTCAAAAAGCATTTAGTAATTTAGAGTTTGCAACTGGCCTGGATATTATCAAAAAAGAATCCTTTGCTTCATTGGATGAATTAGCTTCATTATTAGCTAAGAAACCAAAATGGCGATTAAAGATTTCTGGCCATACTGATAATCAGGGAACACCGGCATCCAATCTTCAACTGTCGCAAAAACGTGCTGAAGCAGTGAAAAAATATTTAATAGTAAAAGGTATTGGAGCCGACCGTTTTAAAGTGGAATGGTTCGGACAGACACAACCAATTGCTGATAACAATACACCGGAAGGAAGGCAGAAAAACCGACGTGTAGAGATGCTTATTATCAGATGATATTTATTACAAAGATAACTATTGAGTTGGTTCTGTAATAGCTATTATCAAACAAATTGAGAAAGACTGGAAAGGCTGGAAAAAAGCTAACTAATATTTTTTTTTATTATCTATAACGGGTACATTTAGTTAAAAAGAAAAACTCCGTGCAGAAATGCTCGGAGCTTTTTTATTAATACAAAACAATTTCAGGATAACTAAAATTGTTTTATGCCAGTAGATGCATTGCAAATGCGCGCTTAACATTAAATTAACATTAGGATAATGTAATATTAATATAACTTTGAGTTTCTGAATGACTGCTATCTTTACTTTTGCGCAACCTTAAATTAACATTCAATTAACGTAATTTTAATTAACAATGAACTTAAACATTTTTCAATTTTTTCAGCCGAAAGACAAAGTATTTTTTCTTTTATTTCAAAAGGCAGCTGCCAATGCTACCGAAACAGCTAAAGCTTTGGTAGAGCTGGTTACAACATCATCTACCGATAAAAGAAAAGAACTTTATCGTGAAATAGAACGGCTGGAAAATGTTGGCGACAGCATCACACATGATACTTTTAATGAGTTAAGTTCAAACTTTATTACCCCTTTTGATAGAGGCGATATACACGATTTGGTTTCTGCAATTGATGATATTGTTGATTTTATACATGGCGCTTCCAAACGAATAGAGCTTTATAAAGTGGAGGAAATGACTCCCTCAATTATTCGTTTGTCCGAATTAATATTAAAAGGTACCGAAGAGTTGCAGATTGCTATTGGCGAACTTCGTAATATGCGCAACGTTTCTAAAATTAAGGAATCAACAGTTCGTATCAATAGTATCGAAAACCATGCAGATGATATCTTTGATATGGCAATAGCTAAATTATTTGAAGAAGAAAAGAATGCGGTAGAAGTTATTAAAATGAAAGACGTATTATCAGTACTAGAAACAGCTACTGATAAATGCGAATCGGCTGCTAATGTAATAAACACTATAGTTATTAAGAACGCATAGTTTGAAACGCTAAACTCAAAATACTAAATGTTTACCGGATCATACTAAATCCAAAATCAACAATCCAAAATCCGAAATCTAAATGACTTTACTAGTAATAATAATTATACTTGCGCTTATATTCGACCTAATCAACGGGTTTCACGATGCTGCAAACTCTATTACCAACATAGTTTCCACCAAAGTACTTTCCCCCTTTCAGGCAGTATTATGGGCAGCGTTTTTTAACGTGGTAGCTTTCTTTATTTTTGATTTGAATGTAGCCAACACCATCGCAAAGATTGTAAACAGTGATGTAATCAATTTCACGGTTATCTGTTCGGGTTTGGTTGCTGCCATTTCATGGAACTTATTAACCTGGTGGTTTGGTATTCCTTCCAGTTCGTCACATACGTTGATAGGAGGTGTAGCCGGTGCAGCTGTAGCATTTGCAGGTTTTGGGGTGGTGAATCAGGAGAAAATATTAAAAACATTTGCATTTATATTCCTTGCACCATTTATCGGATTAATAATAGCAGCAACTATTAACGTAATTATCGTAAACATCTGTCGGAAAGCACATCCTGCAAAAGCTGAAAAATGGTTTAAACGTACTCAATTGTTGGCTGCAGGACTCTTCAGTATAGGACATGGAGGTAATGATGCTCAAAAAGTAATGGGTGTTATTTCTGCTGCACTGCTCGTATATGTAGCTCAATTGCATTCACTTCATTTACCTGTGCCTGATTGGGCAAACATTGTTCAGGAAGTGGATTCGAAAGGAAAGATGGCTATAAAACATATCCCAAATTGGATTCCAACAGCTTGTTATATTGCCATTGGATGCGGAACGATGATGGGTGGATGGCGAATAGTGAAAACGATGGGTACAAAAATTACTAAAATCACTCCTATCGAAGGGGTGAGTGCTGATACTGCAGGTGCATTAACGTTGTTTCTTACCGAGAGATTAGGTATTCCTGTAAGTACGACTCACACTATCACTGGTTCCATTATAGGTGTAGGTGTAGCAAAACGTGTATCGGCAGTTAAATGGGGTGTTACAGTAAATTTAATGTGGGCATGGATTTTGACTATTCCTGTTAGTGGATTGCTTGGCGCACTGTTATTTTATATTTTTACATTGATTGGAGTAAAGTAAAACTTTATAAATTCGGTTCGTTAAAATTATTATTATTTGAATATTTATTTCCCTTTTATCCTATCTATTAAAGAAGAAAACGCCTCACCAAAGGAAGTTTTAAATCGGCTTCGATTAAGGGCCATCGAATTATCGGCATTTTTATTTAGTTTGAAGGAAAACACAAAAGCCGAATCAGGTTTATCCCAGCCACCCATTTGTCCAAACCTGATATCGTTAAAATAAATTGTACTATCGTGGCTTGACATACAATAATATCCTTTCGAAAATTGCTTTAATAATTTTACTTCCTTATCATTTTCATATGGTTTCAGTAAATAATCTTTTTTATTTACATGATAAAAATTGATTTCGTTTGTTTTATCAAACAATGAATAATATCCAAACCAAAACCCGGTAGAGTCGGCAGCATAAGCTGTCCACAAAATATTATTTAATGGAGTTGGCGTGGTCACAAAATCGGAAACCGCAATATGTTTTTTATCCAATCCCTCTCGCATCTGCTGATTAATAAAAATTTTATTACACAAAGTAAACAGCATATAAAGTGTGCTTATAATAAGCCCAAATCTATTCCATTTTACCCTTCGGGAGGAAGAATTTCTCGCTATCAACGCTATCAAAACACATATTAAGAATGGCAGAGTATAAAATAAATCAGCAACAAATATTGAATTAAATGATACACGATAACTGCTGAAAGGCTCGAACCAACCAGTTCCGTAACTTGTAAACGAATCAATAGTAATATGAGTAAACATTCCTAAAAGAAATAAAACAGTCCATTCCCTTTTACTGACATCAGCATTTTTAAACCATCTCTTGAATAATATTCCAAGAATAATGGAGATTACAATTACAAACAATATGGAATGTGTGAGTCCGCGATGTACCAACAGCTGCTGTGCATTGGATACGCAAGGCGATGCAAACACATCAAAATCAGGAATGGTATCCGCCACAGCACCCCAAAGCATTGCCTTTCTGCCTATTTTTTTTCCTAGATACGCCTCACCTATTGCAGCACCCAATACGATATGTGTTAATGAATCCATTCAATAAATTTTGACAAATATAAATACTATTATGCTTTATGTCCGTGTTTTAATTTTATCTACTTTTACATTGATTAGATCTTCTACTCTTAATTTAATACTTAAATATCATGATTTGTGTTAGACTTTGCGCCTTATTATCAGTTGAATTATTCGTATTGATAGCTGCAATATTTTTATTGGTTTATACAACCAAACAACAAGTAAGCAAATGGTTTACTTTCAGTGCAGTTTCCATCATCATCGTAATGTTGATGATAATGGTTTGTACCGTTTGCTGCGTAATGTGTATGCGTCATTGCGGACCAAGAGGAATGGAAAGAGAATTCAGATTGGAAGAAAAGTGTGGCCATGTACCAATGATGATGCACCGCATGCATGGCGGCTGTCCTCATGAAATGATGGGAGAAGGCAATTGTGAAAACGAAATGAAAAAGTGTGACATGAGAGAAGAAGGTGGCGATATGTCATGCTGCAAAAAAGGGATGTACAAAGAAAAATGTATGGAAAAAGAAATAAGTATTTCTGTCTCCAACAAAGATTCAATAATCAAGAAAGAGGTAACTATTAAAAAGAAATAATTATTTCTTTTTAATAATAGACATTCAAAGTCCCTGTCATAGTTAAAAACATTGACAGGAATATATTTTCAATAACAGATAACCTATGCAATCAAAACCCAGGTATTTTTTAATAGCACTCGCAATACTTTTAATAGGTTTAATAGTATGTTTTCTAAAAACAATTGTAGTTTATATTATTATATCCGTTATTCTTTCCTTAATCGGACAACCGATTGTAAAATTATTTACTAAATTTAGAATAGGTAAAAAACATCTTTCCACCACATTGAGTTCTTTATTTGCTTTGTTTACCATTATCGCAATAATCGTCGGACTGTTTTCGTTATTCATTCCATTGATTATTGAGCAGGCTCGAATTATCAGTAAAATTAATCCAGGGGAAGTGGTTATTGCTTTCAAACAGCCGCTTCAAAATTTGGAATTCACTTTACAGAAATTTCAATTATCTTCAGAAAACAGCGAACCTATTGAAAAAGTAATGGCTTCCAAATTAAGCTCTATTTTAGGCTTTCAGGAAGTTTCCTTTTATGCCCAGCGTATGATAAGTTTATTGGGAAGTGTAATAGCAGCATTATTCTCCATTTCATTTATGACCTTTTTCTTTATGAAAGATGAACAAATGATTCCAAATTTAATATTAATGCTGACACCACCTAAACGTTTGCAAGCTATAAGAGACATCATGAAGGATACTAAATTTATTTTAACAAGATATTTTATTGGTATTCTTGGTGATATGGCATTTGTAGCCACTTTGACAGCGATTGGATTGTCAATTTTCGGAGTAAAAAATGCACTACTTATTGGTTTATTTGCCGGAATATTAAATGTAATCCCATATATAGGCCCATTACTTGGCTGCGGATTTGCAATATTAATAGGAGTTTCAAGTAATCTTAATTTGGATTTCTATACGCAATTAATTCCGTTAGCAAGGAAAATTGCTCTCACATTTTTAGCTGTGCAATTGATGGACGGATTATTTTTCCAGCCTTTGGTAATATCTAATACTGTAAAAGCCCACCCCTTGGAAATCTTTATTGTAATTCTAACTGCAGGTACAATTGGAGGAATAACAGGAATGATTGCCGCTATACCTGTTTACACTATTATTAGAATTATTGCAAAACAATTTTTCAGCAACTTCATGATTGTGCAACAAATTACTCATAATTTAGAAGTAGTAATAGAGCGCAATAAGAAATAATTTAGGAGAATTTAGGTTAGGAATATTTCCAAATATTCCCAAGTCAAATATAAAGGCAAAAAAAAACTTCAGAAATTATTCTGAAGTTTTTTTAATTTTTCACAACCTAGAAATGCCACAAATCATGCTCCAAAATAAATATATCCTTTTTTATTCTTTCAGATTCAAGCAATGCATCTAATCCAGAAGTATATGCAGTAATATATCTATCAAATACATTCGTTTCTTTCAGAACATAACTCGAGAAAAGACGCTTCCAAAAAATATCATCTAAGGTTCTTCTCTCTGCATCGTTATGCCTCATATAAACTTCCTGATTTGCAAACAATGGTCTAGCTTCAGGGAAATAAATCCAGAACAAAGGTGAATTCCCCAATGCTTCACCTGTCTCAGACAATTTTTGTTTTAAAGCTAAAATTCCAATAATACGAACATCCAATACTGAACGTTGTTTATCAAAAAACCAATCTTCCTTTATTTGATAACCTGTAATGTCGACAGATTTAACATCAATTTTCATAGGTGCCGCAATCATACTACCTGGGTTATTGATATCATCTATTGTATGCGTAGAATCCCATCTTGAAAGAAGTCCTTCTAATTCGGTTTTGGTATATTCGTTACGAAACTCATCATCAAGTGGATTAAAACATGAAATAGTATTATCAACTAATGCTGCATCTTTTATTACTTGAAACAGACTTTTTCTATCTCCAATAATTTCTGTCGGATAATATAAAGGATGATTAATCTTTTGTTTTAAATCAATCATTCTCCAAATTCTCTTGCTCCACATAACATCTGCTTCACGCAAGGAAGTATAAGAAATCGCCCTTCTTGTACGTGAATTTTCCTTAGTGTAAATCCCATCAGGATATTTTGATGGCTTCAATACGTCCGAAGGAGGAGGTGTTGATTGAGCAAAACCACCAATTAGTATACATGGTACAAATAGAATAAGCAGAAATGCTTTTAGTTTTTTCATGTTCAAATCTTTATTATTATTATAACTATTTCACTTTCAATTGACAGCCAGGAATCTTTCTTTTCCCTTCTGGAGCCATTACATATACTTCCTCAATTAAAACCCTTCCTCCCTTTTTAGCTTTTGCCAACATATTTTTCTGGTCAGGAGTTACTCCAGGTCCTGTAGCTTTTGCGTCGATAAACAAACCATTTACCATCATTGACATATTCCAAGAAACAACAGGGAACTTTAAATCAAATACAAAGTCATCTAATCGAGGTATAACACCTCCAGCTGATTGCAACTCTGCAGCACTGACAGAAGCATCACCAACAACACCTGCGAAGGAAGCATTTGGACTAGGAACTTTTTTTACACGGAACTCCTGTTTACCAACAGATTTAGTACCATCCTTTTGTTTAACTGAAACATTAATATCACATTTTGTTCCAGCACTCAACTTAACAATATATTCTCCAGGTTTTCCTGCAGAAACAACAGAACCTGTTGCTCCACTTAAGCTAGGAAGTATATCATTGGGAGAAGAACCTCCAACAGAAATAGTTACTGGATTATCAACTCCAATATAGAATACATTCATTTTAGTAGCAGCAACAGAAAATGAAGCTGCAGCAACTTTATATTTATGAGAAAATGGATAAGCTGTAATATCACCATTAGGGCCTTTAACATTAATAACACCACTATACTCTTGATCTCCTTGAGCACTAGTTTTAACAACATAATTACCCACACCTTCACTAACGTTTACTTTTTCACCACTTCCAACAATTTTAGGATGTTTGGGATCAGAGGTGTTAACTTGTCCTATTAAAACCTCCGGATCTTGGGCTGAATTATGAGCAGAAACAAAGATCTCTGCTTTATACTCATCACCAACATTAACATAGTCACTTTCAGATACAACTTTCGCTTCTACTTTATCAAATGAAAAGTCTTCAGCGGTAACAGCCTTTAACAAAGCTTGTACAACATCACTCTCAGCATTCTTTACATCATTCTTTATTCCTGCCAAAAGACACATTGTTGCAGCCATAGTAGTATGGTCGAAGTTATTAAACTGCCAAGTTACCTTTTTTTCGTCGCTATAAGAATATACATCGTCAGTATTCAAGCCTAATTTCAAGTTTTTTCTTTCCTTTTCAGGTACCATTTCCGTTAAATCCTTTTTATACTTAATAAGTGCATTTTTAAGTGGAATCGAATGAGCATCTGCTCCTGGTACTTCAGGGTCAGCACCAAGCATATAGTGAGTAGGAATATCGTAATTATCCTTACTATCCAATTGCTTTAACTTAAAAGTATCTGCTACTTGTTTCGATGGCAAACCCTGAACCTGTAAATATAAGTCAGAACGAATATCATCTACCATCTTGCATAAATCTTTAGCATTCTTTTTTACTACCTGTGCTTTGTCATAAAATGGTTTAGCTTTTTTATTATTATCGACTAAAGCTTTTTCAAATTTTGCATACAAAACACCGTTTTTGCCATCAAAGTTATCATTAGTGGCATTTAAACCATTTTCAACAATAACAAAGGCATTAAGAATTTCTTTTGATACGTTTAGTGCCAAAAGTGCTGTTAACACAAGGTACATCATACCAATCATCTTCTGCCTTGGGGATAAATTTCCACCACTCATAGTATTCTAATTTTATAGATTAATATTAAATTTCTTTTCGTTTACACTATCTTGCTTTACTATGAGAACTACTATTTTCTCATTGCAGTAAGCATATTGCCGTAAATAGTATTTAACGACTCTAAATTAGAAGAAAGTATGGAGATTTGTTCTTTGTATTTCTTAGTGTCGTCTACAGAGTCATTTAAATTTTTCATTAGATCTGATAATCCGCTGTAAAATTTAGCTGTAGATTTTAAGTGTTCATTAGAACCCTGTAATTGCAATTCATAAGAAGCATTTAATGCAGATAGATTCTTCGAAACCTTAACAATTTGTTCTCCAAAATTTGCACTATCTTCATTTGTAGTAGATAATGCCAATAATGTATCTGAAGCTTTTGAATATGAAGAAGATAAAATATCAACATTTTTTGAAGCTGATTTCACACTTGATACATACTCATTAGTAGCAACAGAAGCATCAGCAATATTACTTAATTTAGAGGTTTGATCACTTAAACTTCTCATTCCCTCGCCTAAACTAGCAATAAGCTCTGGACCAATTTTTGCTTCTTCCAACATATTATCCAATTGCTCGGTAATAGTTCCTTTATCTTCTGCTTCAATTTGTTTCTCTTGTTCTCCTTCTTCTCCATGCATTCCTGCTAATTCAGGATATACTAAACTCCAATCAACTTCTTCATGAACTGGTTCAAAAGCCGAGAAAAAGAAGATAACTGCTTCTGTTGATAACCCCACAACAAGCATGGCAGTTGCACCAGGCCAGTGATTAATTTTAAACATTGCGCCAATGATTACAATAGACGCGCCAAACCCATACAATTTGGCCATGAAATTTTTCCATTTTTTACCACCCATGATTTTTTTGTTTTTTAGTTATTAATTATTATTTATTGTTTATTGAGATTACTAGTTAAAATTAAAATCCTCCCGGTCCTTCTGCGTCACCTTTAGCACGTCCAAGATAAGTCTGAACACATCTAAATCCTACATAACATTTCGCAGTATCTTGGTATTCATATGTTCTTGTACTATTTTGCAAATAATAACCAACATCTTTCCATGAACCACCTCTAATTACTTTACGTTTTAAAACATTAGCTTCATTATCTTGTGCTTCATAAACATAATCCGGATTTAAGTCATGACTAAAGTCGTAAGCTGATTCGTCAAATGCATTACTAGTCCATTCTGCTGCATTACCTGCCATACAATATAATCCATAATCATTAGGATTATATGACATGATTTTTACTGTATGAAAACCTCCATCGTCAATATAACTGCCACGCATAGGTTTAAAGTTCGCTAAGAAACAACCTAACGAATTTCTTATATAAGGACCACCCCAAGGATATGGACTTAAAGCAAGACCTCCTCTAGCAGCATACTCCCATTCAGATTCTGTTGGCAAACGGAAATCGTTTACATATGTTTGACCGTTTCCTAACAACCAATTATTAAATAATTGAGTTCTCCAAACACAAAAAGCTCTTGCTTGTTTCCATGTAACACCTACAACAGGATAGTCATCATAAGACACATGCCAAAAATACATATTTGTCATCGGCTCGTTAAAAGAATAAGTAAAATCATGAACCCATGCTAATGTATCAGGATAAACATTGATGACATCTTTCACAATAAAAACACTTCTATCTTTATCTTTTCTTTCTCTGATGCTGTAATTACCACTTCCATCGGAAATCTGGTCTTTTACATCATAATGCCCTAGTGTTTTATTATCCCCAATACTAGTATTTTGATACCCGTTAATAAAATCTAAACCAGTTTTTTCATCAGGTGATTTTGAAGGTTTAAAACGATTAGACTTATTAGCTGCCAT
>CAIRRW010000121.1 GCA_903881065.1 uncultured Bacteroidota bacterium | reverse complement strand
TTTCTTAAGAAAACACAAGCAGTAAAAGCAAATGATGATTATGATGATAGTAAGAGTACGCATCCAAATATTCGTAAAAGGCGTGGTGCTATTGAATCGGAATTGAAAGTTAATGATGAACAGAATAGGAAAAAGTATTTGGTGTCGGAAGAAGAATTTAAAACTACCAGGGAAAATGCGCGTTTTGAACTATGTCATTTGTACATTATTGATCGTGACTATATGAATGCAATCTACGCAGCTTATATCCTACTTGAAAAGTATCCTGAAAACATATATTTGAAAAAGATTGTTTCTATTTCCTTATTTAATGTATCAGTTAATAAGACATCACGTAAAAATACATACAGTTTTAATATGAGTGAAGGAAATAAATTGTCATCCAGACGATATTCAATACCTGATTATACTAAGATTGAAGGAGCCTCCCAACGTGTTTATTATCTTATGGATAATTTATCAGATAAGGAATTGAATGTGGTAGCACTGAAATATGTTTACAAGGCACATAAAATTTATCCTGACGATAAAACATTCTCATCACTTACCGATAGTTTATTGTCTGAACTTGTTAACTCAAATGAATTGTTTATTAATGATTTTTCAAAGAAGACAAAAGCTGAAATAAAAGCATTGTCAATAGAGAAGCCTGTTGTATTGGACTCTGCAGATCTTGAAGAGAGTAAATATTCTAAAATAAAAAAACAACAGCAAAAGGTAGAAGTTGAAACAGATGAAAATTTTATAAAATATGCACTAGTAGATGAATTAAAGGATAATGAATTTGTAAAGCATTATACTGAAATATCACATGGATTAACAAAAAAGGAAGAAAATAAAGCAACATCTTACTCCTACAATAAAGGTAAAAAGAAAAATACTGAACAACTCTTGGGAATAGATAAAGTAATATTTATTTACCCTTATTATATGAAAACAGAATATGTGGATCGGAAAGAATATATTAATTACTACGACTCAGAGGATCATGCAAAAACACTTTCTGAAATTCAAAAGAAGTGTTCCGATCACTTAAAGTTAAGTTATTCTGAAATTAGTTTGAAAGGATTAAAGAATGAGGATGTTGATAAATATAATGAGAACGCACTGCTGAATGAATGGCTTCAGGCACGTTTTAAACATGGTAATAACAGTGATGAAGTTGTCGAGAATTATGAAAGTATTAAACAATTAATAGATAAATTGGGCAGTAGATATGTAGCATTCTGTGGCGTGTATAATAGTAGAGGAAGAGGAAAGAAAAATACTTATTTCTTTGTGGTGTTTAATCTTGAATCAGGAGATGTAATGAAATATGAAACACGGTATGCTCATGCAAAAGATAATAAAGATTTAATTACCTCTTATGTTTACAATTCATTAATGCACGTAGCTAAAAAACCTAAATAGAAATGAAAGGGAAATTATTAATATTTTTTTTCGTGCTTAATTATACCTGCATGTCTCAAGTTTCGGGGTATATGGGTAAAAGATTTATTATCGGTTATTCAAATTACTTTATGGTTGCCAGTCAAGGCCTTACTGCTAATGCAAGCAGCACTGATAACTTTAGTGGGGTCAATACTACTCATTGTTTAAATTTAGAATATGTTATTAAGAACAAAACGAACTTTTGTGTATCTGTTCAGACTCTTAAAACAGGAGTGTACACATCTAAAACATTTTCAGGATACACTGTTGATGAGTTTGGGGATAACCAGTATTACTATTATTCTTACGATCCAAAGCCATTTATTCCAATGCAGTTACAAAATGTAAACGTTGGACTAGGATTCAAGTTTTATAAGCAGGGGATGTTGGCTCCTATAGGTAAATATAAGAAGTTGGAACTTTTGTTAATGTTTTCTCATCTTACTTATGATAGAAATGCCTTTACATATTATTATAATAGTAGCACTGGGTTGAATGGTGTTGGTGGTACTGGTGATTATCAATTCAATACATTTGCAATTACATTTACAATGGGGCGTTCTAGAGTTTTATTTGATAAAATTGTTTTAGATTATGGATTAAGATTAGGTATTACACCAGCAGGAATATTCGCATACTTAAATTCAGATGGAGATTTCTCTTTTAAAAATAATGGTGAAATTACATTTGAACAATCAATGAAACAGGAAGTAAACAAGAGGTTATTTCGTGACCAATTAATTAATTTACATATAGGGCTCAGTTTTTTAGCATTTTAAATTGTTGTAAATTCCTGTTAAATAAATTTATAATTCTAAATATGAGTTATTTTTTCTATAATTATTGTAAATTACATCTTCTTTGTTTTAATAACAGAAACCTTTAATTAACTAATTTTAAATCGTTGAAAAAGAAAGTACTAATATTTATTGATTGGTATTTACCTGGCTATAAAGCCGGTGGTCCAATACAATCTGTCGCAAATTTAGTAGAGCATTTGAAAGAGGAATTCGATTTTTCAATTGTAACGCGTAATACTGATTATTGTGAGACAACACCATATTCTAATGTAAGAAGCAATGACTGGAACATATTGCCAAATGGAGTTAAAGTGTATTACTTCTCGGAAGACGAACTAACGAGAAAAAATGTTCGAAGTCTTATTCGAACTACAGATTATGATTATGCATATCTCAACGGTATTTATTCGATTTATTTTACTTTAATTCCATTATACTACCTACGAAAGAAACATAATAAATCAATTGTAATTGCAGCAAGAGGAATGCTCTCTGAGGGTTCATTAGGAGTAAAGAAAACAAAAAAGCAATTCTTTATTCGTGCAGTAAAGGTATTACAGTTTTTTGACAAAGTGATTTTTCATGCAACTTCCGAGGCGGAGAAACGGGAGATAAGAAAAGCACTTGGTGAAAAGGTGACAATTAAAACCGCTGCAGTTCTTCCTCAAATATTAATTACCTCAGCATTACCAGTTCGAATTAAGAAAGAGAATAAAGTTCGATTGGTGAATATAGCTCGTATTGCTCCTGAAAAAAACACATTATACGCACTTCAGATATTGAATCAAACCAAACAAAATATAGAGTTTGATTTTTATGGTCCAGTATACGATCAGGAATATTGGGCTTTGTGTAAAAATGCATTGGCTGAATTACCACATAATGTAATCGCTAATTATAAAGGGAGTTTGGATAGTAACAAAGTATTAGATACATTATCAGAATATCATTTTATGTTTATGCCGACTACTGGTGAAAATTTCGGACACATTATCCTTCAAGCTTTATCTGTTGGAATACCTGTTATTATTAGTGATAAAACACAATGGAAGCATCTTTCCGAAAAAAATATAGGCTGGGATATTCCATTAAATGAACTTACTGTTTTCGCATCAATAATTGATTCTACAGTGTTATTAAATCAATCGGATTATAATATATTATCAAAGGCTTCTTTTGATTACGCACTTGAATACATTAATAATCCCGAAATAATCAATCAAAATAGACACTTATTTTTGTAGTGATAACTCAATATTATTTTTTATTGCTACTTTACTAAACTTAATTACTTTTGCATAAATTAAAAAATAAAGATAAATAATGTATATACTTGGATTAAACGCTTTTCACGGAGATTCGTCAGCATGTATTTTAAAGGACGGTGAAGTAATAGTAGCATTGGAAGAAGAGCGTATTAGACGCATTAAACATTGGGCAGGTTTTCCTATTGAAGCAATAAAGTATTGTTTAAATGATGCCGGAATTACGATTAAAGACATCGATTACATTACAATATCACGTGATCCTTCTGTAAACGTAATGAAAAAGATAAAGCATACGCTAAAGAATAAGGTCTCTGTTTCGTCAATTATTGATAGATACTCAAATTCCAAAAAAGTTAAATCTGTAAAAGCAACTTTAGCTGAAGAGTTTGGTGTATCTGAAAATGAAATTAATGCAGAAATTCATAATATAGAACATCATCGTTCTCACTTAGGAAGTGCATTTTTCGCTTCCCCATTCGAAAAATCTGCTTTGTTATCTATTGATGGGTTTGGTGATTTTACTTCCACTATGACAGCTGTAGGGAATGGAAATCAAATTGAAGTGCTTGATTCTGTTCACTTCCCACATTCAGTTGGAATTTTCTACACTTCTTTCACCCAATATCTAGGCTTTCCTAAATATGGCGATGAATATAAAGTGATGGGTTTAGCACCTTATGGCAATCCGATTTATGTGGATAAATTAAAAGATGTTATTGAATTTACAAATGATGGATTATTCAAATTAAATTTAAAATATTTTAAACATCATAAAGATGGTGTAAAGATGAGTTGGGAGGGAGGGGAGCCCGATATTGAGGGTATTTATAGTGATTATATGGTTGAGAAATTTGGCCCGGTGCGTAAGCGAGAAGAGGAACTTACTCAATATCATAAGGATTTAGCAGCTTCTGTTCAACGAATATGTGAAGAATTAATATTTCATATTTTAAGTCAATTGCACAAAAAAACAGGTATTGATAATTTATGTATTGCAGGCGGAGTAGCACAAAATTCAGTAGCAAATGGAAAAGTTTTAAAAAACACACCATTCAAGAATGTTTATATTCCTCCAGCCGGACATGATGCCGGAACGTCAATAGGTTCTGCTTTATTTTTATATAATCAAATATTAAAACAAAAACGGGTTACACCTACTTATTCAGGTTCACTTGGAAGCCATTTTACTGATACTGAAATTGAAGCATATTTGAAGTCTCAGAACGTAAATTATAAAAAATATACTGATGTTGAATTGTATGATAAAGTTACTGATTGTATAATAGATGGTGGAGTTGTTGGATGGTTTCAAGGTAGAGCAGAATTTGGTCCTCGTGCTTTAGGGCATCGTTCTATAATTACTGACCCAAGAAGAACGGATGCTAAAGAAATATTAAATTTAAAAATCAAACGTAGGGAGTCTTTTCGTCCCTTTGCTCCTTCAATTTTAAAAGAATATGTTTCAGATTATTTTGCTGATGCAGATAATGTTCCTTTTATGGAAAAAGTATATTTGATAAAGGAAAATATGAGGAATAAAATACCTGCAGTAACTCATGTTGATGGTACTGGTCGTTTACAAACTGTAGATGAAAAATTTGAGCCTAAGTACCATGCTTTGATTTCGACATTCAATAAGAAGACAGGTGTGCCAGTATTACTAAATACATCTTTCAATGAAAACGAACCGATTGTAAACTCTCCAGCAAATGCATTGGATTGTTTTCTTCGTACAAAAATGGATATGTTGGTGCTCGAAAACTTTATTGTTTCTAGATAATAGATGTTGAAAGTTTCAATAATTACAGTCTGTTATAATAGTGCCCAAACTATTGAAAATACAATACAATCAGTAATTAGTCAAGATTATAGTAATGTTGAATATATTATTGTTGATGGAAATTCAACTGACGATACATTAAACATTATTAATAAATATAAAACTCGTATTGCGAAACTTCTTTCTGAGAAAGATGAAGGAATCTATTATGCAATTAATAAAGGAATTGCTTTATCAACTGGAGATATTATTGCTATTTTACATGCAGATGACTTTTATACAAACGAACAAATTATTTCCTCGGTTGTAAAACAATTTGAAAAGGAATGCATAGATACGGTTTATGGCGACCTGCAATATGTGGACAGGTTCGATACTTCAAAGGTAATCAGAAATTGGAAAGCAGGAGAATACAAAAGAGGATCTTTTTTAAAAGGATGGATGCCGCCTCATCCTTCATTTTTTGTTCGGAATTATTGTTATAGTAAATTCGGTATATTTAATACCTTATTGAAATCTGCAGCAGATTACGAGTTAATGTTGCGTTTTTTAGAGAAGAATAATTGTACTACAAGTTACTTACCACAAGTATTAGTGAAAATGCGTGTTGGAGGGAAAAGCAATGTTTCACTTTTTAACAGGTTTATAGCAAATAGAGAGGATAAGAAAGCATGGCTAATAAATGACTTAAAGCCAGGATTATTTACTTTTATTTTAAAACCACTTTCTAAATTAGGACAATTTTTAAATTAGGTTAATTTGTTTTTGATTAAGTTATTAAAAATAAAAGAGCGAAGAGATTATTAATCTTTCGCTCTTTTATTTTTAATAACTTAATTCTAGAATTTTGCGTGAATAGCTTTTCTTCTTCTTTGAGATTTTTTAAATGTATTTCCATATTTGGATTTGTACAAGGTGCTTTTTCCTCTTAGTACATAACTATAATATATGGAAGTGCTTAAATAAGAGTCCTTATGCGCTGGATCTCCTCGTTTAGTTCCTGATTGAGTCTTATCATCCCATCCATAATTGTTTGCTGCAGGCAATACTCCTGGTATTCCATCAGGGTTTCCTAATTCTCCTCTACGGTTTGCTAGTGCACGTGCCATATCACTCGACAATGTTTTAGGATCAGCATAATTACCACTAACATCATCTAAATAGTCAGTAAATGTAGTTCTCCAATTGAATTCCCAACCAATCCTATGATGTTTATTAAGAGTGAAAAGGAAACCTAACCCAAGTGGTATTGCAACATTAAACTTTCCATAAGAAACTCCTTCTGTTTCTAAAGGACGTAAGGCAACCCATTCTCCTTGATAATAAGTTTTAGGATTATAATAAAATCCTGCAACTCCACCAAATGCATACATTTTAAAATCATTTTTATAACGATACGTATGACCTAAATCGGGTACATCATAAAAGTATATCTGTGCTGTAAGAGCAAGTTCCTGAATATTGTCACGAAATGACAAATTTCTTCCTACCCGACCAGGATTTGTTGAAGATGCATCTTCTCCATCAATTTGAATCATATTATATGCAACTTGTGCAGAAATAAGCGATGAAAATTTATATCGTGCAAAGCCACCATATGTATATTCTGTTTTTTTCATCTTCATATCAGCAACAAAATCACGTCTTGTTGAAGCTCCACCACCCATTTCTCCTAAATAGTTTGATGCTCCGAATTGTGCACCAATATCCCAATTATACTGACCTAACCCAATAAGTGGAAAGGATAGAATAAATATAGCAAGTAGTAATTTACGCATAGAATTATTTATTAGTTTTTTATTATGACGTTAACAAAATATATTTTTTATCTTCGCATCGTTAGGGCAAAATTAAGAAAAAAAACAAAATGAACAATAAAATTGTAAAACTTTTTGATATTAAATATCCAATTATTCAAGGAGGGATGATTTGGTGCAGTGGATGGGAGTTAGCTTCTGCTGTTAGTAATGCTGGTGGCTTGGGTTTAATTGGGAGTGGAAGCATGTATCCAGAAATACTGAAAGAACATATTGTAAAGTGCAAAATGGCTACAAACAAACCTTTTGGTGTTAACGTTCCTATGATTTACCCTGATGCAGATAAACATATTGATATAATTATTTCTGAAGGAGTAAAAGTTATTTTCACTTCTGCAGGTAATCCGAAAACTTGGACACAAAAGCTAAAAGACAATGGTATCACAGTTGTTCATGTTATTGCCAATTCAAAGTTTGCAAAAAAGGCAGAGGATGCCGGGGTAGATGCAATAGTAGCTGAAGGTTTTGAAGCAGGAGGTCATAATGGAAGGGAAGAAACAACCACTTTCTGCTTAATTCCTTTAATTAAACAAACAGTTAAAATACCTATTATTGCTGCTGGAGGAATTGCTACTGGCAAAGGAATGCTTGCAGCAATGGCATTAGGTGCTGATGGAGTGCAAATCGGCAGCCGTTTTGTTGCTTCAGAAGAATCATCTGCTAATATTAATTTCAAGAATAAAATAATTTCTGCTAATGAAGGAGATACAAAACTGATGTTAAAACAACTGACTCCAGTACGTTTATTGAAAAGTAATTTCTATGATGAAGTTGAGAAAGCAGAAATTAGTGGAGCTTCTGAGGATGAATTATCTCAATTACTTGGGCGAGGTAGGGCAAAAAAGGGTATGTTTGAAGGCGATTTGGAACATGGAGAATTGGAAATTGGTCAAATAGCTTCAATGATAAATGAAATAAAGCCGGCAAAAAAAATTATTGATGATATAATGGAAGATTACTATACGTCAAAAAATGATATTCTAAATTCATTATTCTAACTAAAACAAAACGGCAAGGGGATACAAAGCAGTATGATAAAATTTGAAAAATATAAATTAGTCAATGGGTTGCGTGTGATTATCCATCAGGATAAATCAACTTCTTTAGCATGTATCAATATCCTTTATGATGTTGGAGCACGTGATGAAAATCCTCAACAAACCGGATTCGCTCACTTATTTGAACATTTGATGTTTGGAGGAAGCGTTAATGTTCCTAATTATGATGAGCCATTGCAGCGTGTTGGCGGGGAAAATAATGCTTTTACTACAAATGATATTACAAATTATTATTTAACACTTCCTGCTGAGAATCTTGAAACAGGATTCTGGCTTGAAAGTGACAGAATGTTAAGTTTAGCTTTTTCTGAAAAGAGTTTAGAGGTGCAAAGAAATGTTGTTATCGAAGAATTTAAACAGCGTTATCTTAACCAGCCTTATGGTGATGTATGGCTTCTGCTTCGACCACTTGCTTATAAAGTTCATCCTTATAAATGGGATACGATAGGAAAGGAAATTTCGCATATTGAAAATGCAAAAATTGAAGATGTAAAGAATTTTTTTAAACGATTTTATACTCCAGATAATGCAATAATGGTGGTTGCCGGAAATGTGGAATTTGAAGAAGTAAAAAAGTTTACTGAAAAATGGTTTGCCAAAATTCCTACTGGAAATATTGCAAAAAGAAATTTACCAAAAGAACCTGTACAAACAGAATCTCGCAGTTTAACAGTTGAAAGAGATGTTCCGTTGGATGCCATATATAAAGTTTATCATATGTGTTCTCGTTTTGATAAGGAATATTATGCGGTAGATTTATTATCTGATATTTTATCGCAGGGTAATTCATCTCGACTGCATAATGAATTGATTAAGGATAAAAAGCTTTTCAGTGAAATACATGCGTATGTAATGGGTGATTTTGATAAAGGATTATTTGTTGTGTCCGGCAAACTTACAAAAGGAGTGAGTATGCAACAGGCGGATGATGCAATAATAGCGGTATTGGAAAAGTTTAAACAGGAATTAGTAAGTACTGATGAATTAACGAAAGTGAAAAACAAAAGTGAAGCCACTCATTTGTTTGGTGAAGTGGATGTGCTGAATAAAGCAACAAACTTGGCTGTTGCTGAATTATTGGGAGATGCTGATATAGTAAATAGAGAAACAGAAAAATACCTCGCTGTAAAAGCAGAAGAAATAAAAGTGCAGGCAAATATTATTTTCAAAAAGGAAAATTGTTCTTCTCTATATTATAATGCTAAAAAGTAGCACACGGAATTAACTGTATTGCTTAAATCTCCTTTGTCATGCGCTCTATAGAGATTCTGAAAATCGTGGCAAATGTTTCATCCTGCATAAATTTCTCTAGTTGAGGTTGAAATTGTTCCGATTCTTCAGTAAGAGCGATCATTCGTTTATGATGTTCAATTCCTTCGGGTGAAGTTTTCTGAATACGAATCTCTTTAGTAAATTCATCCATCCATTTTTCGTATCGATTCATAAACGTTTGCTGATCGGAAGTTAACTTAAGGATTTCTGTTTTATCGAAACCATTAGCTAATCCTGATTTACTTGCCAGAACTGCACCGGCTGATAAGCCAAGCAACTGTAAGAATTTTTTTCGTGAGGGGTTTTCTTTAGACATGTTATTTGATTTAATTATTATAAAAGTTCATAATTGAATTTTGAAAAGTATTATTTGTAAATTAATTTCCTACCTACAAAGGCAGGTGAGGCTTTAGTCTAGGCTCCTGCTGCAATCTATCTGCTACTTTTTCCATTATCGACATTTTAAGTTTGGCATCAATGCCATTATCTAATTCTTCAATATCGCGAAGAAGAGTGATAACAATAAAGGCATTACTATCTTCTACTTTTCCAAATATTACATTTGGGTCATTCATGAGCCATTGCATACTTGAAGAAACAAAATCAGTAAATTTTAATGCTGCCGAAATATCCATTTCTTTATTTACTTCGCTTTTATCTTTTACTAAATCTTCCTTTGTTTTATTAAGTTTATTTAAATTTTCCTGTGTCATTTCTTTTATAAAATCACTCTCCTCTGTAGTAAATTGCAATTTCAATTTCATTTTGTTAGCCATATTTCTTATATTTTATGAGTGCAAAGATAGATTAAATCTTAAGTAATTGTTTATACGTTATCTGTAACTACTGCGCTATTATCTTTAGTACTTGTTACTAATTAGAGCTAGAAATCTCTACGGAGACCAAATAATACCTATACTTCGAGATTTAATACTTATACCTCGGGATTTAATACTTATACTTCGAGGTTTAACACATAAATCTCGAAGTATAGGTAGTATTAGGTCATTTAACTGGCTATTCAATTGTCTGGCACTTCTTCAAAAGTTCATAAGATTTGCTCAATCAAGCACTGAAAATAAATTACTGTTAAATTACCTTCTGAAAGGCATTTCCTCCACCATATTTCTGATTGTTTTACAGAAAATTACATTGAAGTAGGAGGTAAACGGGATAGAGAAATTGTTATTAATCAACAATAAATACTATGCATTAATGAGTTTTTCAATCTCAAATTTCTTCATTTGCATAAAAGCGTACATTACTTTTGGAGCTTTAATAGGGTCACTCATCAGTTTGCCTAAAATGGTAGGAACAATCTGCCAGGATATACCAAATTTATCTTTAAGCCATCCGCATTTGCCTTCCTGTCCGTCTTCGGTAAGTTTATTCCAATAATAATCAATTTCTTCTTGAGTTTCACAATTAACAACAAAGGAAACGGCTTCAGTAAACTTATACTCTGGGCCACCATTAAGCCCCATAAATTTTTTGCCATTTAATTCAAATATGACTACAAAAGGGTTTATTGAAAGTATTTTAGAATTTGGAAATACTTCGCAATAAAAATCTGCAGCAGTTTTAGCTAATTGTCCGTCGAACCACAGACATGGATAAATTGAATTTGTCATTTGGGAAGATTTTTAAGTTGATAATAAACCCTAAATTAGGTCAATAATAATCAATGCCATAAAGTAGAGTAGGGGTGATTTAGTTTTATTAGATAAGTTATAATTGTACCTAATTAAATCTAAAAAAGAAATAAGTTACAGCGGCCCATTCTCTTTTTACACCATTAGCATATCCAATTATGCTGTGACTACTATTCTCAACTGTTCCACTATCTTTAATATAGCCGATAGTGCTATGGCTGCTGTTTTCAATAGTTCCATCGGTCTTCACATAACCTACAGTCGAATGACTACTGTTCTCTATAGTGCCATCACTCTTGATATATCCTATCGTACTATGACTGCTATTTTCTATTGTCCCATCGCTTTTTATATAACCAGATGTTGAATGGCTACTGTTTTCAATTGTGCCATCATTCTTAATATAACCGGTAGTGCTGTGACTGCTAGATTCAATAGTTTGTGATTTTACAAGTATTATACTGCCTGCAGCAACAAGTGCTAAAATTATTTTTTTCATATTATTTACTTTAAATTAATGTTTATTGTTTTCGATTTCTGCTTTCCTGTTTATTAGTTTTTATTCAATGGTCAAAGTTAAAATTTAAATTTGATTGTATATGTTGTTTTCATATTTGATATCAGTTAAATTGTTATCATAATATATGTCAATACCATTGTTTAATTATATCTTTAAAGTAGTGTGCGCATTATGTAATTTTAATTTATTTTTAAATGATTGATTTTTCATCATAAATTTATGCTACATTGGGTGTTGATTATTTGAATTACTTCAGAGAATTATTGCAGATGAGTAGACATCAGAATAATCAAATAGCTTTTATTTTACATTTTTTAATTATAGAGTTATGGAACAATTAAAAATGAAAAGAAAACTTGATTCTATTTTATTGGTAGATGATGATGAATCGAGTAACTATTTTCATCAGTTGATAATTAATAAATTGAATTGTGCCGAACATGTTCATCAGGCTTGTGATGGGCGTGAGGCATTGGAAATACTTAACGACGGAATAAATGGTAAATTTCCAATACCATCAGTTATTTTTCTAGATGTTAACATGCCAGGGATGAATGGCTGGGACTTCTTGGAAGAATATGAAAAATTGGATGAAACAAAAAAGATAAAATTCGGATAATAATGTTTACAAGTTCAGTGAATCCAGATGATGCAAAAAAGGCGCTATCTAATAAGAGTGTAATTGCGGTTAAAACTAAATTTTTAGGATTAGATGTAATGGCCGAATTACTGTTGAAACACTTCCCTGATTATTTCTAAATTGTTCTAACCTCAGGCGATAAAGCAACAAACTTTTATTATGGTGCTTATGAATATGTTCACTAATAAAGCAAATATACTGAAACCTAACTCAACCACAAAAGCAGAGCTTCGGGGTATTATTTGAATAAATTATGATTCCAAAAAAATTGATCATATAATTTATTCAGTTTATTTTGGAAACTTTAGAGATTATCTTAAAACCTACAGACGGGGTTGCCAATCATTAAACTACTTTGCTTCAAAAAAACGACTTAAATCGGCAGGTGTTGTGTTCTTAGTGATATTATTGAATGAATATTTATTACTCTTTTTATCAAATATCAATATGATTGAAGTGTCATCAACTCTACCAGCACTATTTCTAAACTTATCATACAATTCAGTATTCCATATAACTGTAATCATATTTATTGGCATTACCTGGCTAAAATTGTTAATATAATTTTTTCGTACTATTTCACGTTTATCTCTAAGGACAAGCATTAAATTAAGTTTATCAATATTATTCTGACTAACAAAATTAACTAAGTTGTAGGTATTCAACAAACATGAAACACAATCTTCAGGATTGATAATGAATATATAGTCTTTGGATGTTTCGCAACATAAGGTATCCTTCGACGATAAATTAGGTTGAGCTTGTACAATTATATTCATGAAAAGAAATATACAAATATGTATGTGTTTAGTCATTATAATTTTATTTTAAATTTATTAATTAATATTGAATCCGACTTCTCAAGATATTCATAAAGTTCTCCAGAAGCAGATAGAGAATACATTCCTTGTAATTTCAGATTTGATTTCAACACTAATTTATCATTCTCCAGATTTTGAACTTTAATATAACATTCAGCAATAGAATCCGCAGCACCAAATGCCGCGGCCTCCTTGCTTATCTGCTTTTTTCTTACATACTTTTCAGTAGTGTAAATGATAAATTTATTATTAATGCTAAGATGCGATATATACTCTTTATTATCCAATATAGGTTGATGACTATAAAGTTTATTATCCGATAGATTGATAAACTCCTTTCCCATTGATGCAATCAACTTATCTTCTGTTACAGCATAACTGACTTTCCTTGATAGTCCTTGAGATACACTATATATATCAGAGTTTATTAATCTTTTATTTATTATAGGTCGTTTATTTCTAATACCATCTTTTGACAAGGAAATAGCTGTAAAATAAAATGATGGTTCATAACCCTGCAGACTCAGTTCATCTGAAGCCATAGTAATATTCCTAGCAAATGAACTAAAATAAAAATTATTTTGAAAGTAATATCCGCACTTTTGTTTTGAAATGAAATAATCATTGAAATCAATCTCCAAAGGAAATATATTTAATTGTTTAAAATTTTTATCAGTAACAATTATAAAGTTATTTGTTTCTTCAGATACAACATTAGAACTGGCATAAAACTTTTGAATACTGTCAATATGTTTTTCTTCCATTTTTTTAAGATAATCTTTGGCATTTTTATCTTCGGACGTATTTCTTGTTTTATCGTTTGGTTCATTATTGTAAACGAACTTAGCCTGTGATTTAATACCTACAGGAATATAATAATAGTTGCCATCTGTAGAAAATGGAGCAACTTGATAAAGATTCTTATTGGCATTACTTAAAGAACTTTTATTATGCGGTAAATATAAAAAGGTTTTCTTGTTATAAACCTGATAGGTTTTTTCAATTAGAGAATCTATATTAAAATGAATGGAATCAAGAATAGTAATTAATTTACCTGTTTCAAAATCATACCTTAAAATATAATCAGGATAAATTACAAAGTCCATATATTTATCATTTCCAATACTAATAAAATTAGGCTTTCTATATATCTTACCACTTTTATCATCAACTAAATAAGTCTTTTGTAAGATAAGTTTCGGATTATCATTATTAGATTGAGTACACCCTATAAAAAAGGATGTACTCAATAATAAGATAAAAAAAGTAAACTTTATAGTATTAATATGTTTCATACGAAATTGCTGAATTCCCATTTTCATCAGTAATATTTACACTTTTAACATTCAAGGAAGTAGGAACATTATCAGTTGCAAGAATTAAAACTGCTCCGACTTTCCCATCAGAATTATAAGAATAATTCTGACCGTCTATTGGAAGTACGATTGGATCTCCTCCTGTTGAAGCTTCTCTACATGTCGTTGTAATAACTACTACACTACAAATTGTACTTGGACTTTCCAAGCATTCAGAAGATGCTGATTTTAGAATACCATGTGTAACATAAACAGTACTTGTAGTTGTTTTTAATCCTCCATACAATTTGTTATAAACAGTAGGATTTGCGATTTTAATCATACTTCTCAAATTTGTTTTATCATAAGATGGTGTTGGTAAATGAGTTGTTTCTTTTTTGCAAGAACTGATTAAACCTAAAACACCGATAACTGCATACATTCCTAAATTTTTAATTTT